>CAMPKL010000033.1 GCA_946887065.1 uncultured Bryobacterales bacterium | reverse complement strand
GCGGGCGCACTATCCGGCCCTGATCGACGCGGTCGAGATCCTTGGAGGCACTCCGATCCAGGGGCGGGCGACGGTGGGCGGGAATCTTTGCAACGCATCGCCGAGCGCCGACGCGATCCCGCCGCTGATCGCCTATAGCGCCATCTGCCACATCGCGGGGCCGCAGGGCGTGCGGCACGTACCGGTAGAGGAGTTCTGCACGGCGCCCGGCAAGAACGTCCTGGCCGCCAACGAGATCTTGGTGGCGTTGCATTTGCCGCCGCCGGCGCCTCACTCGGGAGCGGCATATCTGCGATTCATCCCACGCAACGAAATGGATATCGCGGTCGTGGGAGTCGGGGCCTCGGTCGAAGTGGCCGACGGAAGGTTCCGCTCGGTAAGGGTCGCCTTGGCGTCGGTCGCCCCGACTCCGGTATTCGTCAAAGAAGCGGGCGAAGCGCTGGAAGGAAAGCCGGCGAACGCAGAATCCATACAGGTCGCGGCTGAGCTGGCGAAAGCGGCGGCAAAGCCGATCAGCGACATGCGCGGGACGGCGGAGTACCGGCGTCACTTGTGCGAAGTGATGACGCGACGCACGTTGCAGGCGGCTCTGAATCGAGCGCTCGGCCAACAGCGAGACACAAGACATGGCAAATCCTAAGACTCACGTTGTCGCCACGATTAATTCGGAGCGGACCGAGTTCCTCTGCGAGCCGCGCCAGACCTTGCTTGAGGTGTTGCGCGACGTTCTGGATATGACCGGCACGAAGGAAGGCTGCGGAGACGGCAACTGCGGAGCGTGCACGGTGATGATGGACGGCCGGCTGGTGTTGTCGTGCCTGACGTTGGGCGCTGAGGCGGCCGGCGCTGAGATTACGACGATCGAGGGGATCGCCGGAGGGCACGATCTACATCCGATCCAGCAATGTTTTCTAGAGGATGCCGCTTTGCAGTGCGGTATCTGCACGCCCGGCTTCATTGTGGCGACGAAGGCGTTGCTTGACAAGAATCCGGACCCGAGCGAGCAAGAGATACGGTTCTGGCTGGCGAATAATCTATGCCGCTGCACGGGCTACGATAAGATCGTTCGCGCCGTCCAAGACTCGGCCAAGAGAATACGCGAACGCGCCGCGGAGGTGACCGCCTGATGAGCACGACGCTGGATCCCAAAACAGTCGCCACGCAGCCGTCGAACGGCGGCAACGGAACAGGTGGCCACGATTCTGAGCGGAACAGGATTTTGGAAGGCGAGAAGTATCGCGTGCTCGGTACGCGGCCGATCCGCCACGACGGAGCGGACAAGGTCACCGGGCGGGCGCTCTACGGCGCGGATATTCGACTGGCGGGCATGGTTTACGGCGCGGTGGTCCGCAGCCCCCACGCCCATGCGCGAATCGTTTCGATCGATACGAGCGAAGCCGAGAAGGCCCCGGGCGTGCTGGCGATCGTCACGGCGGCGGATTTTCCCAAAGACGATCCGGCTCGGCTAGTGAATATGGGCGAGGGACCGGTTCCGCTGGCTTATGCGCGGGGCAACATCCTGGCCCAAGGCAAGGTGCTGTACAAGGGCCACGCCGTAGCCGCTGTCGCGGCGCTGACTTCGGCCGATGCGGCTGAGGCGGCTAAGAAGATCCGCGTGGAATACGAACCGTTGCCGTCGGTGGCGACGACGCAGGAGGCGATGGCCGAGGGCGCTCCGATCCTGCACGAAGACATGTTTACCGACGACATGGGCAAACGGTCTAAGAAACCGTCGAACGTCACGGAACATTTCCGGTGGGAGATGGGTGATGTCGATGCCGGGTTCGCGAAAGCGGATGTGATCGTTGAGCGCGAGTACGATACCGCGACCGTTCACCAAGGCTATATCGAGCCGCAGAACGCGACAGCGCTGTGGAACAACGACGGACGTTTGCAGATCTGGACCTCGACGCAAGGTTCGTTCAATGTCCGCCAGGCGACGGCGACTCTATTAGGCATGCCTGTGTCGCGTATCAAAGTGACTCCGATGGAGATTGGCGGCGGCTTCGGCGGCAAGATTCCTGTTTACCTGGAGCCGGTAACGGCGCTGCTTTCGAAAAAGACGGGCAGGCCGGTGCAGGCCGTGATGTCGCGCCAAGACGTGTTCGAGGCCACCGGTCCGACGCCGGGTTCGCACTTGCGGGTGAAGATGGGCGCGACCAGGGACGGCCGCATGGTGGCTGGGGAAGCTTGGATTGCGTACGAGGCGGGCGCCTATCCGCCGTCGTTCGTGAAACCAGGTGCCATGTGCGTGTTCTCGTGCTATGACATCGCCAACGTGCGCGTCGACGGGTATGACGTGGTGGTCAATAAGCCCGCCACGGCCGCGTATCGGGCGCCGGGTTCCCCCAATGCCGCCTTCGCGTCTGAAAGCGTCGTGAACGAGTTGGCCGAGAAGCTCGGAATGGATCCTCTCGACTTCCGTCTGAAGAACGCGGCTAAGGAAGGCGTGCGCCGCGTCGACGGTCCGAAGTATCCGCGCGTCGGGCTGGTCGAAGTGCTGGAGGCGATGAAGGCGCACCCGCACTACAATGCGCCGATTGAGGGCGAGAACGTTGGGCGCGGCGTCGCGGTCGGCTTTTGGTTCAACGTCGGCCTGGAATCGAGCGTCTCGATCAGCGTCAACGACGACGGCACCGTCAACTTAGTGGAGGGGTCGACCGATATCGGCGGAACCCGGACATCGATCGCTATGCAAGCGGCAGAGGTCTTGGGAATCGCTGCCGAGGATGTGCATCCCACGGTCGCGGATACCGATTCGGTGGGCTTCACCGCGGTTACCGGCGGAAGCCGCGTGACTTACGCCACGGGCATGGCGGCGCATGACGCCGCGCAGGACGTCGTGCGTCAAATGAAGGAGCGCGCGGCCTTGCTCTGGGGAGTTGAAGCGGAGACGGTGACGTTCTCGGACGGTCAATTCAGCAGCGGCAACCAATCGATGACGTTCCGCGAGTTGGCCAGCGAATTGAGCGAGACGGGCGGGCCGGTCGTCGGACGCGCGACCGTGAATCCGAAAGGCGTGGGCGGTTCGTTCGCCGGCGACATTGTGGATCTACGCGTTGACCCCGAAACCGGTAAGACCGACGTGTTGCGCTTCACGGTCTTTCAGGATGCGGGTAAGGCCATCCACCCGAGTTATGTCGAAGGACAGATGCAGGGCGGCAGCGCTCAAGGCATCGGTTGGGGTCTGAACGAGGAGTACTTCATGGACTCCGCCGGCGTCATGCGTAATTCCAGTTTGTTGGATTACCGCATCCCTACCTGTTTGGATTTGCCGATGATTGATACCTGCATCATCGAAGTGCCCAACCCTGGTCACCCGTTTGGCGTGCGCGGAGTCGGCGAGGCCAGCATCGCGCCGCCCACCCCTGCACTTGCGGACGCGATCTATCACGCGGCGGGAGTCCGGCTGCGGCGGCTGCCCATGAATCCGGTGCGAATCATGGAAGCGCGCTGGGCGCAAAGCTCCAGCTAGATGCCCTGGAACTCGTACGCGAGTCGTTCGCCGGCGGTTTGGGTCTGCTCTTCGGTGATGCACTGCAGTTCCATGGCCACGGCTTGGGCGCCGCGCCGCTCCCGGAACTGCGTCCCGGCGATCAGCCGTCGGCCCGCCTCAGTCTCAATGACGACGTCGTAATAGGGCTGAGCATCGATCAATCCGGGACGCAGACCCGCGGAACGAACCGTGACGCCTTGCATGAGCGGACCGGCAACGGTATCGACGCGGGATGCCCAGAGTTCCCGGCGACTTGCGCGGAGCACGCCGTCGCGGAGTTCTGTTATCACGCTAATTCCTAACGGCCACAGAAGCCCTGCCAAGAAAACGAGTCCGACGACGAACATCAGGATCGATGGCCAGCCGAGAGCTTGGACCGTGGCCAACCAGACGAGCTGGCACCACATACAGAAGTAGGAGGCGGTCAGCAGTTCTCCGGATGCGTTCCAGTCGCTGCCGCTCGTGAAAATCACCGCACCATCGCGGAAGTCGCCTATGGGCACCGCGTCGGGCGGATCAGCCCCCAGGCCGCCTTCGATCCGCTCCCGGGCCGAACGCAGGGCGTAGGGCGGCGCTTCTTCGATGGGGACTTCGAAGCTTGCGGAAAAGGCGGAATCGGAGAGGTCCGCCGAAGCGCGGAGAGTCCAGGTGATCCGAGCGTTCTCCGAGGCGGAGGTTGGAGCGGCATCAGCCGGGATGGCGAACTCGATGGGTACCGAACAACCGTTGTAGCGCGCGCCGGGCATGTCTCCGCGGACGACCTTGCGGTAGTGATGCAGGACTTCCCCCGTCGAGCGTCGCGAATCGCCCTTGCTGTGCCGCACGCAGGTGAGATCCAACGAGTAGCCGTTGGACGGGAAGTGCGTGCATTGGGTTCGAACAAAGCCGGAGAGGAATTCCCCTAGACGGCCGGGGCCAACGGGCATCTCAAACTCGCTGTTGGAGAAAACGCCCCCGGCCCGGGCAATCTTAGCCGCCCATCCAAGCAGCGCCCCGTCGAGCAGCAGGAAGGCTACTTTGACGACGGCCTCGCCAGGAGCCCCAGCCTGCAAGTCTTGCCAGAGCGCGAGTAGGGTAATCGTGAAAACGAATGGCAGCAACGTCGCCAGGAAGATGAGCGCCCGCCGAAACGCGGCGACGAAGAGAACCGACAGACACAGGAAGAGCCGCGGATACCAAACCTCCAACTGTTCGGCCGGAGCGGCGTAATAAAGGAACACGAGTGCGCAGGTGACGCCGAGCCAACCGAAAAGGATCTCCCAGGCTGCCATGACTGCTTCCGCCGGCGGGCTCTCCAGCGTTTGGCGATTCTTGAACAGACGCTGAATCTGGCTGCGCCGGATCAGCCGCAGTCCGTGGGCCGCCAGCAAGACCAAACAGGCTACCAACAGCACGAGGTAGCGGTAGCCGATAGGCAGGCTGCCCGGCGAGAATGCGAGATACGCGGCGTAGGCGGCATAGCCGTACGCAACAATGGTGATCCCAGCCGACCGTGCCGAAGACGGGATTCTCATGAAACTTTTAACGGGCGCCTGGCGGCGCCGCTTCATTAGGTTAAAACCGGGCGGCGGTGACCAGTCTTGAGTCAAACCCCTCAGTCGAGCTGGACATTCGCCTCACGGCTCGATTCAATGCCCAGCTGCGCTCCGTGTCTCCCGATCCGCTAATCGCCCTAGACCGCTTTCGTGTTTGCCCTAGTACTAGGTGCTAGAGTCGTGCCGGTGGAGGTTGTGAAGAGTCCGTGTTGATTCGAGCAGGCTAGTTGTAGCCAACCGATGCTGTTGATTCGCGGCGCTCAGCAAGTTGTAACGATGCGCGGGGCGTGCCCGAGGCGTGGCCCAGGGATGTCCGACCTGGCGGTGATCGCCGATGGAGCGGTGCTGATCGACGGGGAACTCATCGTGGAAGTCGGGCCGTCCAGGCGACTGGAGAATCTGGGAATCGCTCGTCACGCACGGGTCATCGACGCAACCGGCAAAGTAGTTTTGCCTGGCCTGATTGACTCGCACAGCAGGCCATTCTTCGAACTCACCGAAGACTGGACGGCGTTTCTTGGCGGGCACAGTGGACGGAGGCTCCAAGGGAAACGCCCGGCAGCGCCGTCTCGATCCCCGCGCTCGCTGCTGGCGGCCGCGCGCCAGTGGACCTACGAAATGGCCTCCTGTGGGACAACCACAGTGGAGATTCGTGCCGAAGGCCGGCCCGAATGCGCCCAGCGGGAACTACGAACGGTCTCGCTCCTGACGGGCAATCCGATCGACGCGGGAGGCGCCGTCTCGGCTGGGCTGTGTGACGGCGGCGGCGAAGCGGAGGTTTTTCGCGGCGTTGTGGGCTGGGCGGCCCGCGTCGCCGCCGTCTACGCGTGTGAGCTTCCTTGCGGCGCAGGAGGCTTGCGGAGCCAAAAGGCCAAGCAACTGGCAACAACCGCGCGATCGGCCGGTCTGCGGGTCAAGTTGCTGACGGGCGCCGCGCCGCCACGGTCGATCGGCGCGCTAGCAAAGGAAGTTGCGGCTCTTAGCGTGGATATCGCCGGACGCGTGGACCGTGAGAGCGTTGCGCTCCTCGGGTCCTTGGAGACCATTGCAACCTTGCTGCCGGGTCTGTCTTACAGCATGCGGGCAGAGTATGCGCCGGGCCGGGGGCTGATCGACCACGACGGCGCAGTTTGCTTGGCGACGGCGTTTGGCCCGGATTCGTGTTCGTCGTTGAGCCTCCCAATGATGATGACGCTGGCGTGCCGCAATATGGCGCTTACGGCGGAAGAGGCGATCACGGCGTGTACGCTCAATGCGGCGGCGGCGATGGCCCGCCAGCAAACGATCGGCTCCATCGAACCGGGGAAACGCGCCGACTTGGCGGTTTTTAGCGTGCCCGACTATCGCCTGATACCTTACTATTTCGGCTTCAACCTTTGCGCCATGACAATTCGGCAGGGGAAGATCATCTATCGCGGCGCCACCGCGCCGCCCGCGGCTCCGACCGCCTCGAGACAAGCTTAGAAATGGCTTCGATCCTAGAATGCGTGCCGAATTGCTCCGAGGGACGCGACCCCGCCTTTCTAAGAGATGTCCAAGAAGCGGTGAGCTGTGTACAAGGAGTTGCACTTTTGGACTCCAGTGCGGACCCGGATCATCATCGTTCGGTGTTCACGATTGCCGGCGCGCCGGACGCGGTTCCCGAGGCGCTGTTTGAGATCGCTAAGCTGGCCGTGGCGCGCGTCGATCTCCGTGCGCATAAGGGCAAACATCCGCGCATGGGCGCGCTCGATGTGGCCCCTTTTGTGCCGATGGGCGATATGACTGCCGAGCAAGCCATCCAAGCAGCTCGGCAATTTGCACAGCGGCTGTGGGCAGAGCTTGGAGTTCCGTCGTTTTTCTACGGCCTAGCGGCAATGACACCCGGGCGGGAGCGACTGGAGGACGTCAGGCTGGGCGAGTTTGAGGCATTAGTGCAGGGCGACGGTTCACGGCTGCCGGACGTGGGAGGCCCCCGGGTTCACCCCACGGCAGGCGCCACAGCGGTGGGCGTTCGCAAGCCGCTGATTGCTTGGAACGTTGAACTAGCCACCGCGGATGTTCAACCGGCCAGGCGCATAGCGAGAATGATTCGCGAGTCTTCAGGCGGATTGCCCGCCGTAAAGGCGCTTGGACTGGCATTGCCGACCCGCGGCACGACCCAGGTCTCGATGAATCTGGTCGACTATGAACGGACCGGGCTGCGGACCGTTCTCGACTGGATTGATGAGCTTGCCGCGGCCGAGGGCGTGACCGTGGTCGACTCGGAGTTGATTGGCCTCATCCCGCGCAAAGCCCTCGGCCAAGACGGCGGCGAGGGCCTCAGGATACGCGGATTCAATTCCTCGATGATTCTTGAGAATCGAATCGAGGAAGAACTCGGCGTCGTGCTGAGCTAGTCGATATCGAAGTTTTCGCGAGCCAGCGTGACGTCGCTCTTGACGATGACGCTCGCGCCCATGAACTCCTCCAATTCTTGTAGATAGGAGTTGGAGCGCGACTTCAGTTCCTTGGCGACATCCGGGTTGCAGCGTAAGACGACGCCCCGTTCCGGATTCTTTCTCTTGCCGATGCGGCGCGCCTCGCCGAGCAAGTTATAGATCACCGTGGGGACGCTCTGAACGTGACCCGAGCCCTGGCAGGCAGGGCAGGGGGAACATAGCGCCCGCTCCAGCGACTGCTTCACGCGCTTACGGGTGATCGCGACGAGGCCAAAGTCGTTGAAGGCAAGCGTCTTCGAGGGAGCGCGGTCCATTCGCATCGCCGATTCCAGGGCCAGGGCGACCTTCTTGCGGTTTGCCCGGTCGTCCATGTCGATGAAATCGACGACGATAATTCCGCCGAGGTCGCGAAGACGCATCTGGCGGACGACCTCGTCGGCGGCCTCCAAATTAGTTTTGACGATCGTATCTTCTAGCCTGTCCGACTTGCCGACGTATTTCCCGGTATTGACGTCGATGGCGACCAGCGCTTCGGTCTGGTTGATGACCAGATATCCGCCTGACTTGAGCCAGACTTTCGGCTTGAGCGCCTTCTCCAACTCTTGCGTAATGTTGAACTTGTCGAAAATCGGCGTGTCGCGAGTGTAGAGCTTAACGCGATCCAGTAGGTCGGGTTGGAAGCGTTCGACGAAGCGGACGACGCGTTCGTACTCGTCCTCGGAGTCCACCCAGATCGTCTTGTAGCCTTGGCCGAGGTGGTCACGCAGGATGCGTTCGACGATATCGAGATCGGCGTGAAGCAGAGCCGGAGCGGGACGCTTCTCGGCCTTTTCCTTGATGCCCTTCCACAGATTCGCCAGGAAGGTCACATCCGCGATCAGATCCGCTTCCTCGGCGCCCTGACCCGCGGTGCGGACGATAAAGCCGCCGGGAAAGCCTTCGCTATTCTCCTTGATGATTCGCCGCAGTCGATTGCGCTCGGCTTCGGACCCAATTTTGCGGGAGATTCCGGTGTGCGCCACCGTGGGCATGTAAACAACGAAGCGCCCCGGCAGCGCCACGTGCGATGTGATGCGGGCGCCCTTCTTGCCGAGCGGTTCTTTGGCGACCTGGACGATGATTTCTTGACCTGGCTTCAACAGGTCGGAGATGCGGATGCCCGAGTCTTCGACTTCCGGCTTCGGTTCCTCCCTTGGGGCGGGCGCCGGCTTGGGAGCCGATTCAACGGCCGCTTGCTCGGTCTCTTCCTCGCGTGGTCGTCCGCCCTTGCCCCGACGACGGCGGCCTCTGCGGCCCCTGCGCAAGGGCTGGGCGTCGCCTCGATCGCGCACGGCCGCTTCTGTCGAGGGCGGCATGGCCACGTCTTGTGCCGCGGAATCTTCTGACTCCGATTGGTCGCTTTCCTTGGCTTCCGAGTCGTCATCCTCACTCGGCTCCGCCCTATTCACAGAAGCGGAATCCGCTCCGAATGGATCCTCGGTTTCGTCGTCGTCGGACGATTCCAGGGCGTCTGCTTCGTCTTCCTCGTCCTCTTCTTCTGATGCGGCGCCGGGAGTCGCGTCGTCCGAATCGGCTTCTTCCAGCCGCTCTTGCAGCCAGCCGACGGCTTCTTCGTCTTCTTCCTCAACCCCTTGGATTCGGGCGGACTCGTACTTAGCGAGGGATTCGCCGGGCAGCAGCTCAAAGCCCTCCAGAAAAGAGTCGCCGTTCTTCGCCTCATCCGTCGATTCGTCGGCAGGTTCCTTATCCAACTCGGCGAACTTGGCATCGGGAAGGCCTGAGGCGCTCCGACCTTTGCGGCGCCTGGAGCGCCGTCCGCGACGGCTGCGTCCATCGCCGTCCGCTGAGTCTGCCTCCGGCTCCTGGTCGTCGGCGCTGGGCGGCTCCGAAGCGGCTTTCTCGGCGGGCGGCACCTTTGGATCGAGAAGGATCTCGTCGACGTCATCGCGTTCGCCGCTCTCTAACTGCTCGGTTTCGTCGACGATGTCAGTGACGTAAAGGAAAGCGTCGCGCTCCAATCCGATCTTGACGAAAGCGGACTGCATACCGGGCAGCACCCGGTTGACGCGGCCTTTATAGATACCGCCGGCGATAGCGTGCTCAGTCGCCCGCTCGACATAGATTTCGCTGAGCCGGTCGTCTTCGACGATGGCAACGCGGGTTTCGTGAGGCGTTGAAGAGACTACAAGTTCTTTCGACACCAGGGACCTCCGTGGTCACAGAGTCCCGGCGAGCAGATTTGCGGGCAGTTCTAAAGCTACGAAAGGGCTACTCCGTCTCGGCTACTTTGCCGACGGCCGGCGTCCTCTCCTGCGCTGCGACGATCACCCCGCGGCATCGAAGTCAGTTCAATAATCGGTAGCTAAGCGGAACCCTCCCGGTCAAAACGACCACGGGCTCGACGCCGACCAACTCTCTCTAGATCCGCAAGCGCGCCTGCTCAAACCGGGCGCCTGTCAAACAAAACAAAAGACTTGCGCCGTTCCCGAGGGGCGGGCGCGAAAAACTCTCAGTTGGTGAACCGCCGAATCCGGACGTTGTTAACCAGTCCTAGCAGGATGAATACGGTTAGCGTATTCGAGCCGCCGTAACTCATAAGAGGAAGCGGCATGCCTGTGACCGGCATCTTATTTACAACCATCCCGACGTTCACCGTTATCTGGAAAAGCAACAACGCCGCCACCGCCATACAAATCTGCATACCAGCAGGATCCGCGGCAGTCTGCGCATTGTTGACGATTCTCATCAACAAGCCAAAGTATAGCGCCAGCGCGATCAATACGCCCACGAATCCGCTCTCTTCCGCGTAGGAAGCGAACACAAAATCGGTATGGGCCTCCGGCAAGAAGCGCAGTTGGGTCTGTGTCCCGTGCGCGAATCCCTGTCCCCAGATACCGCCCGAACCGACCGCGATTTTCGATTGCATCGCCTGATAGCCCTTGCCGCGCGGGTCCGCTTCCGGATCCATGAAGGAAGTGACGCGATCTTTCTGATAATCGGACAGCATGAACCAGCCAACCGGAGCCGCCAAAGCAGCGCTGATCAGCCCGATGACAATGTACTTTCTCGGCAACCCCGCCAGAAAGATGCCCGCGCCGAGTATCGCGAGGTAGCTCAAGGACGTCGATAGAGCCGGCTGTTGCAGGACTAGAACCAGGGGAATGCAGAAAATCACACAGGCTTTCGTCAGCGATCGAAAGTCGAGCCGCCCTCGGGGAAGGTCGGCGAATAATCTAGCCACCAAGAGCACCAGCATGACCTTGGCGAACTCCGAAATCTGCAGGTTGGGAAAGCCGGGTATGACCAACCAGCGGCGCGCCCCGTTGATGACGGGCGCAAACATCAGGACGGCTACCAGACCAGCTAAGGTGAACACATAGAGCGTCGGCGTTTGTTGGACGAGCCAGTGGTAATCAATCGAGGAGGCGATCCAAAGCAGGATAAGGCCCACGCCGATCCAAAGGATCTGGCGTAGGTAAACGTCTTCCAAGGGACTGCTGCGGGTGGCGCTGTAAACCTCCAGCACGCCGAGACCAGCGATCACCATCGCGGCGATCAACAGCAGCCAATCGAAATCGCGCCAGGAGAACCGTTCGTTCACGGCCGCCTCTCAGCGGTTTCCGTCCGCGGCTTGTCGGGAACAATCAGGGGCGGGTTCTCGGGTTGGGGCGGCGCGAGGCGGTCCTGCTTGTCGAAGTAAGCCTTAATCACGTCTCGTGCAATCGGCGCCGCCCAGGCGCCGTGTTCGCCATTTTCGAACAGAACCGAAACCGCGATCTCCGGAGCCTCACAGGGGGCGAAGGCCACGAACCAGCCGTCGTCCAGGAGCCTGGGGTCGTTGTTCTCGAAGGCGAGTGAGCGAGAGATTCTTTGGGCGGAGCCGGTCTTGCCGCAAATCGAGCGGCCAGGAATCTTTGCTCTGCCTCCGGTTCCGCCGTCATTCACGACTCGCCACAAGCCGCGGATGATTGGATCCAGTTCATGCGGTTGCACATCGATTTTGTCGGGGGCGGAGGGAGTGTAGTTCGGGAGCAGCCTGGCGGCTTCATCATCCGGTATCAAGTGAGGCCGATGCCAGACTCCGCCCATCGCCAGGCCGCCGATGGCATGGGCCGCCTGGAGGGGCGTAACCGTGAGAGCCCCCTGCCCGATAGAGACGGAGATCGTTTCGCCCGCGTACCACTTGTCGCGGAAGAACCTCAATTTCCATCCGCTGGAAGGCACGATTCCCTCGGCCTCACCGGGGAGATCGATGCCGGTGGTTCGGCCAAAACCGGCAAGCTGCGCGTACTTGGCGATGCGGTCAATTACTAATTCTTTTCCGAGATTGTAACAATAGACGTCGCACGAATCCCGGAGCGCTTGCTCCATTGCGACCCAGCCATGTCCGCCCGGCTTGTGACAGCGGAAGTAGCGGCCGTAAAAGGTCCCGCCGCCGCTGCAAAAAACCTTGAAGTCTTTGTCGACGACCTCTTCCATTAAGCCCGCCAGAGCCACGAACGGCTTGAAGATGGAGCCGGGCGCCAACTGTGCTTGAGTCGCTCGATTCAACATTGGCTTGTCGAGATCGCGGGTCACCTCGCGCCAGTCCTCGGCGCTCACTCCGCCGACAAACTTGTTTGCGTCGAACTCCGGCTTGGAGGTCATGGCCAGAATCTCGCCATTCCTTGGGTCCAGGGCGACTACCGCTCCGCGCCGGCTGCCCATCGCCAGGTCCGCCACGACTTGCAGATCGAGGTCGATGGTAAGTCGCAGCGTTTGGCCTGCTTCGGCCTCCTCGCGGTTCAGATCGCGAACCCTTCTTGACCGGCTATCCACCAGCACGAGGCGGCGACCGTCGCGTCCGACCAGGAAGTCGTTGTAGCGGCGCTCGATTCCGGCCTTGCCCACTTCCGCCCCCGCATCGTGGAGGACGAACTCTTCGAGATTCAGTTCGGACTTGCTGATTTCGCCCACGTAGCCGAGAACATGCGCGGCCATGCCGTTCAGCGGATACCGCCGGCGAGGGGTGCGAATCAGCTCCAATTCCGGTAACTGCTCACGGTGGGCCTCCAAAAAGGCGACGTCGGAAATCGGCAGATTGTCCTTGAGAACGATCTGCTGGTATTCGGGACCGGACTGCGACTTGAGATTAAGAAACCGTTGTTCCATGCTCTCAAACGGAATCTCTAGGCCCTCGGCGATTAGCGGGACGTTGCCCACGCTTGCGGACTCACGAGATAGCCTGACTTGAAAGGTTTGCGCGTTGTCGACTAGGACGCGTCCGTCGCGGTCAAGGATTCGTCCGCGGGGAGCCGGGATGGGAAGCGCCTTCACGCTGTTCAGTTCGGCCCGTTCCTCGTAGATCTCCGGATTCTGGATTTGCAATTGCCAAAAGCCGGTCAGCAGCCAGAGGAAAATAGCAGCGGCGACATACTGGAATACGGCAGTCTCGACCTCTCGTGAGGCTGGGCGATGATGTTCAAAGGGCATCAGGCTACCGGTGTCATCCTATCGAACATTTGGTAAAGAGGCAGAGCCAAGCCGGCATGAACGACGGCGAGTATCAAAGTACGCGGTAAGTCGGCATTTAAGGCTCCGCCCATCAGCGTACCGGCTAGGAACCAGAAGATGACCTGGTGCGCGAGAAAGAATAGCGCCGTCAGGACGCTGCGCGCGCCGGGAAACTTGATCTCGATATAGGATCCCATCGCCCCGGCTGCGTAGCCGGCTGAAGTCTTCAGGATTCCGAACAGTCCGATGGGTCCGGAGGTCAGCCCGTCCTGGGCCAGCCCGACAGCCATTCCGATCGCCATGCCGGCCAACGGCGCGCGGCGGCTCAAGGCAAGATAGACAACCGCCAGCAAGGGAAAATCCAACACGCCGGCCTGAGGCAAGTACAGCGGCAATGCGGTTTGCACCAACAGGGTCCCGAGACAGATCGCCGCGACGGGTAAAGGATTGAGCCGAACCGCCTTGGTACGGCGCAGGGGACCGAAGGCGCTAGGCGGAAGACGGCGCGTTACGGGCATCATGGTTGCGCCGGTCCGCCCGTATCTTCCGTCTCCTCCGCCGCTAGATCCTCTGCCGACGACGGCGATTGCACCGGCGGCGCTACTGCCGGTTCGATTGTTAGGTTGAAGTTAGGCGGCCGCGAACCGGGCAATCCCTCGCCGAAGACGTGCCCCTGCGCCGCGCCGATTCTTTGGTACTGTCTGCGGAGTCTATCTGCATC
>CAMPKL010000032.1 GCA_946887065.1 uncultured Bryobacterales bacterium | reverse complement strand
TCCGCAAAAATAAGACGACCGCCGCCGCTGCGGTCTTGTCGCTCGGCCTCGCGCTGGGCGCTTGCACCACGGCCTTTCGGCTGATCGACGCCTTGCTGCTGCGTCCACTGCCCATCTATGAACCTGAACGCTTGCATGCCTTGCTCCGCCAAGGCGTCTCGCCCGAAGGCGTTCCACGCGTCAGCGACAGCTACGAATACCCGTTGTTTCAGCAGCTGCGGGCGGCGGTCGCGGGCGACGCGGAATTGATCGCCGTTTCCTACGCGGCATCAACGGATCTCACCTTCGGATCGGATCAGGAGATGGAGAAAGCCTATCGGCAATACGTCTCCGGCTGGATGTTCGATGCGTTCGGCCTGCGCCCTGCCGCCGGGCGGCTGCTGACCGAGCAGGACGACATCGTTCCTGGAGGACATCCCCATGCAGTGTTGTCTTACGGCTATTGGACAAGCCGCTTCGGGCGGGACCCGCAAGCGATCGGCAAGACTTTTCGAATCGCCAACGACGTCTACGAAATTGTGGGCGTGGCCCAGGACGGCTTTACGGGCACGGAACCGGGGACGCTGGTAGACATCTTCGTTCCGACCATGATGAACGTCTATGGCGTCACGCACAACGACACGAGTTGGTTCCGCGCGTTCGTGCGAATGGAGCCGGGCGTTGTTTCAGCTCCGATTCGCGATCGGCTGCAAGCCGTTTTTCGGGCTGTTCAAGAGGAGAGGGCCAAGGGCTTTTCGGGTCGGCCGGCGATCTTCCTCGAACGATTTTTGGCTGAGACGTTGCACGTGGAGCCGGCGCCGACAGGCATATCGGACATGCAGAAGCAGTATGGCGGCTCGTTGGCGGCATTAGGCGGGCTAGTGGCGCTGGTGTTGTTGATCGCTTGCTCGAACGTGGCCAATCTAATGACGGCGCAAGGCGCAGCGCGAGCGCGCGAGATGGCCTTGCGGGTGGCAACCGGAGCGGGACGGAAGCGGTTGATTCAACTGGTGCTGGTTGAAAGCGCTTGGGTTGCGCTGCTCTCGGCGGCGCTGGGAGGATTGCTGGCCTGGAAGGCGGCGCCGCTGGTGGTCAGCATGATTAGCCCCGCGAGCAATCCGGCTCGCTTGGCGCTACCGCTCGATTGGCGCGTGTTGGGATTTGCATTGGCCTTGACCCTCGCCGTCACTTTTGTGTTTGGACTGGGCCCTGCGCTGCGCGCCTCGTCGGTTCGACCGGCCGCCGCTTTGAAGGGGGGCATGGCCCCGCAGTCGAAGCGGCGTTCGATGCATGCACTGGTAGCCATGCAAACGGCGTTCTGCTTCGTTGTGCTCTTTATCGGCGGACTTTTCTTGGCGACCTTCGACCGCTTGTCGCACCAGTCGACAGGCTTCTCGGCAGAACGCTTGCTGACGCTTGATACGGTCGCGACGAGCCCGCAGCCGTTGGTTTATTGGAATCAGGCAGCAGACCGGCTGCGGGCGACGCCTGGCGTGGAGTCCATCGCTCTGGCTCGCTGGACGCTGCTCAGCGGAAACGGCATGAACGGATTTGTGGCCCTGAACGGTGCGCCGGCCGAGGAGACCTTCAATTACTTTTTGAATGTATCGCCGGGCTGGCTGGAGACGATGAAAATTCCCCTGATCGCCGGCAGGGATTTCACCGGGAACGACGCCTATCCCGGCTCGGCCATCGTCAACGAAACCTTCGCTAAGCAATATTTTGACGGAAACAATCCCATCGGCCGCACGTTCGAAAAGGTTGAGCAACAAGGCCGGCGGCTGCGCTTCCAGATCATCGGGTTGACCCCCGATGCGCGCTATCGCAATCTGCGCGAGCCCATTCTCCCGACCGTATACGTACCGCTGCAAGCCGCGCCCGGCGAGAGCGAATTTCAAACCTACTCGCGAGCAGCGTTCCTCGTACGCACCGCTAGCGCCAATCCATCGGCTCTGGCCCAGACGTTGCGTCAGGCAGTGTCCGAGGCGCGTTCAGAGTTGCGCGTGAGCAATGTGCGGACGCAAGCCGAAATCAACGCGTCCCACACCGCACGCGAACGGTTGCTGGCCGTGCTGGCTGTCTTCTTCGCGTCCGTTGCAGTCCTGCTCGCGGGCGTCGGACTTTACGGCGTCCTGCGCTACACCGTGTTGCAGCAACGCCGTGAGATCGGCATTCGGCTGGCGATTGGGGCCCGCGGATGGAACGTCGCCCGCGACATTACCGCTGGCGTTCTGTTGGCGGTGGCGGGCGGAGGCATCGCCGGCCTACTGCTAAGCATCGGTTCGGCGCGGTATATCGAGACCTTACTCTACGAAGTCCAGGCGAACGAACCGGCCATGCTCGCCCTCCCAGCGTTGATCATCATCGCCGCCGCATCGCTCGCGGCGATGCCGGCCATCCTTCGCGCCGTGCAAATCGACCCGGCGAAAACGCTGCGGGCCGAGTAGAAATTTGGGTTGACTTGCGCCTAGCTACTAGATGATAATAATTATCGTTTAGTAACCAGGCGCTCTCGTGCTTCCAGACACCGCCCCATCCCGCCTCGACGATTTCCGCTGCCGCTGTGCCGCGGCTGGCCTGGCCGCCACGCATCAACGCTACACCATCTACCGCACGTTGGTAGAAAGCCGGGACCATCCGAGTCCGGAACAAGTCTACGAGCGCGTTCGCCTGGAAATTCCTTCGATTTCCCAAGCCACCGTCTACAAGAACATTCACACCTTCGTCGAAATCGGTCTGCTGCAGGAGGTCAATCGCCTGCATCAAACCAATCGCCTCGATGCCAATCTCGTCCGGCACCACCATCTCATCTGCGTGCGCTGCCGGCGAGTGACGGATTTCTACGACGATCGGCTCGACGAGGCGTGCGCCCAACAGGAATCTCCCGGCGGCTTTCGGGTCCTGAACTATCAGGTCGAAGCCTACGGAGTATGCCCGGACTGTCAAGCCGCAGGCGCCGAACAGACCGCGCATTAACCATTCATTTCAAAAAAGAGGAGCTATCAGAAAACCATGCTTGGCGTTGGAGACACCTTTCCCGCATTCTCGCTACAGGCCGCCGTCGACACGGCTGCCGACATGAGCAAAGCCTTCACCACCATCACGAACGACGACTATTCCGGCAAGTGGAAACTCTACTTCTTCTGGCCCATGGACTTCACCTTCGTTTGTCCCACCGAGATCGCCGCCTTCGGCAAGTTGAACGCTGAGTTCGCCGACCGCGACACGCAGATTCTGGGCGGCTCCACCGACTCGCACTTCGTTCACCGCGCCTGGCGAAACGAACACAAGGACCTCAAGCACTTGCCGTTCCCCATGCTGGCGGACGTGAAGCGCGAGCTAGCGACGGCCCTCGGCATTCTCGATCGCGAAGGCGGCGTTTGCCAGCGCGCGACCTACCTGGTCGATCCCGAAGGCGTCATCCGCTTCGTGTCGGTCAACGATCTCTCCGTGGGACGCAATCCCGAAGAAGTGCTGCGCGTGCTCGATGCGCTGCAGACCGACGAGTTGTGCCCCTGCAACTGGAAAAAGGGCGAAGCCGTCCTCGCCGCCTAAACTGACTGCGGCGGGCGGACCAACCGCCCGCCGCGTCGTCATCTGCCCTCGAGACCCGCTATGACCCTGGAGCAACTGCGCGAAGAAATCCCCGAGTACGCCAAAGACCTCAGGCTCAACCTGTCGAACGCCATGAGGCAAACCGAACTCACCGAGCGCCAGCTCTGGGGGACGGCGGTCGCTTGCGCCTTAGCCAGCCACAACGCCCGGCTCTACGCTGCCGTCTTACACGACGCGGCCGAGCATCTGGACGAGACAACTCTCAATGCCGCCAAGTCCGCCGCGGCGATCATGGGCATGAACAACATCTATTACCGCTTCATTCACCTGGCCTCCAATGAAAGCTACGCCTCGATGCGCGCCGGGCTGCGCATGAACGCGATCCGCACTCATGGCGTAGCGCAAGAAGACTTCGAGTTATGGAGTCTCACCGTCTCGGCCATCAACGGCTGCGGTTCCTGCATCGATTCGCACGAGCGTGTGATTCGCGAAAAGGGGATGAGCGAGGCCGCTGTGCAAGCCGCCGTGCGCATCGCCTCCATCCTTTATGCAGTGGCCCGCGTGTTGGATGCCGAGCAAGCCGTGGCGGCGGCTTAAGGCTGCGGGGCGTCTTCGGGCTCTTCGGCCAGCGGCTCGATATCGTCGATCTCGTCAAACGAAATCGTAGCCTCCGCCGAGAACTTGCGGTACAGGCGGAATTCCACATCGTTGCGGCTCAGAATACGTCCATCGCGCATTCCCACGCGACCCTTCAGCGGCAGCAAAAAGCTTTGCCCGCCGATGTCGATGTAGTCGTAATCGAGCCTCGTCGAAGCATCCTGCAGCGGAAAGTCCGGCGGAATCTCAATGGCTTGGACGTCCATCCGCAACACGCGTTCCGATTCCTTATCGATGTAGACCAGTCCCGCATAGCCGGCGATGATCTCGTCGATCTTCTCGTAGCTCAACCGCCACCGCGAACGCCGTTTCGGCACCTGCAGGTTGAAAACATACACAGTCTTGCCTCGCAACAAGGAATGTCTCGCCCAAGTAAACCTGGCATCCGTGCGCGGCTCGAAAAGCTCTCGCAGCAGGGACCCAAACTCACCGGTTGAAGTTGCGCCGCCCAAATCATGCATGCCCTTGTTCGTGATCTGGTTGTTGACGCTCACCACTTCATAGTTCTCCTGGCCTTCGACATAGCTGACGCGCGTTTTGACCTCGTCATACTTAAGCCAGTCCATCTCCAACCCGCTAGGGTCGACGTAGCGCCGGGTGATCTGCAGACAAACGAAATCGGGCAGCCGCTCGGTGTAGGCCAGCGCATTCGCCCGGGCCTCCGCAATGATCCGTTTCTGTTCCTCTTCCGAGGGCGGCGGCGGTTGTTTCGGCCCCGCCGGAATTTCAGGGGGCAATGCTTCCGACATTCCCGCGCTCGATTCCTGCAATAACCTCAAAGCCTGCAGCGTGCGCGGTCCGACGCCCAACCCTTGGAAGTCCTCCACCATCACATCCGTCAAGCGGAACGACAGCGGCTGGTCCTTCAAATATTTCGCCACTTCGCGGTCCGATAGGCCTTGATCCTTCGACGAACGAAGAATGTCTTGCAGTTGCTGGAAGGTCAATCCTGACTGAGCGCAAAGCGCCGAGACCCCCAAAACCAGGCACAACAGTAATCGACCCAACATGATGCACCTCATTGTATAGGTCCCCGCCGACTGTGTTCGGTTATAATCTCGAACGGTCACGGGAGAACCCCAGCATGTCTAATACGCTACGAATTCGCTTGATCACGCTCTGCCTCGGCCTAACCGCCATCGCCGGCGCCTATCAGTATTCCGCCGCCGATGCCATGGTTTCGGCAGCCGATGCTTTCCTGAAGTCGCTTGACCGCGAGCAAGGCAGCATCGCCAAGTTCGCCTTCGACGCCAAGGAGCGAACCAATTTCCACTATGTCCCCGACGCCAATTTCGCCCAGACTTACGGCTATCCGCGTCCGGGCCTCACCTACATCCGCATGCAGGCCCATCAGCGGCACCTTGCCGACGCGTTGCTCGCCACCGGTCTAAGCCCCGCCGGCTTCGCCAAGGCCAAGACCATCATGAGCCTTGAAGACATCCTGCGCATCAGCGAGGGTGATGTCGCCGGACGACGCGACCCGCTCAAGTACTACTTCTCCGTCTTCGGCGAACCGTCCTCGACCGAGACCTGGGGCTGGCGCGCCGAAGGGCACCATCTATCACTGCATTTCACGCTCAAAGGCGGCAAGCTGGTTGCATCTTCTCCGACCTTTTTCGGAACCAACCCCAACATCACGATGGAAGGTCCCCGCAAAGGCGTCGCGCCGCTCAAGCTTGAGGGCGATCTCGGCTTCCAACTGCTCGGCAAGCTGACCGCCGCCCAAAAAACCAAAGCCGTCGTCACGACCGAGGCCTACCGCGAAATGGTCACCGCCGCCGACACCCGCGCCAAGCTCGAAAACCAACCAGCCGGTCTGCCCGCATCTGAAATGACCGACGAGCAGTATGCTTTGCTCAAGGAAATCATCGCTGTCTTCGCCAACAACGTCACCGGGGAGGCCGCCGCCGCACGCGTCGCTGAAGCCGATTCCACCAACCGCGGCCAGCTCATGTTCGCTTGGGCCGGCGCCAGCGAGCCCGGCAAGGGCGACTACTACCGCGTTCAAGCGCCGACCTTCTTGATCGAGTACGACAACGTCCAGAACGACGCCAATCACGTGCACTCCATCTGGCGCGACTACGACGGGGACTTCGGCCGAGACGTCCTCTCCGAGCACTACCAGCAGTACGACCACAGCTCCCTGGTCGCCGCCGAGTAATTCGCTACGTTTCTACGAGGGGCGGTCTCCCAGGGGGCCGCCCCTTTTGCGTCCGGCTATAATGCGGTGTCGATGTCCGCGACTCTCCAGGCCAAACAGGAACGCCTTTTCGCCCTGCTTCAGGAACTCGGGGACGTCATCGTGGCCTACTCCGGCGGGACCGATTCCGCCTACCTCGCCTGGGGCGCTCATCGAGTCCTCGGCGACCGGGCCATCGCCATCACCGCCGATTCTGCGTCCATACCCGCCTCCCATAAGAAAGACGCGGAAGCCTTCGTTCGTCAGTACGGCATCCGTCACGAATACGTCGAAACTCAAGAGTTCGCCAACCCGGAGTACGTTCGCAACGACGGTAACCGCTGCTTTCACTGCAAAGATGAACTGTTTACCCGGCTCGCTGAAGCCAGCGAACGGCTTGGCCTCAAGAATGTCGTCTACGGCGTCAATCTGGACGACACAACGGATTACCGCCCAGGCCACAAGGCCGCGCATCAGCACGGCGTCCGCGCCCCTTTGCTCGACGCCGGTCTGTCCAAGGCGGACATCCGGGAGCTTTCCCGTCTAGCCGGCCTGCCCACTTGGGACCGCCCTGCCGCCGCCTGCCTCAGCTCACGCATCCAGTACGGCATTGAGGTCACGCCGGAGCGCATCCGGCAGGTCGAGCAGGGCGAAGAAGCTCTTCGCCAACTTGGCTTTCGCGTCTACCGCGTCCGTTACCACGGCGACCTTGCCCGGCTCGAATTTGGCCAAGACGAATTGCCCCGCGCGCTCGATCCCGGGCTGGCGAGTCATTTTTCCAGAATCTTCAAAGACCTCGGTTTCAAATACGTTACACTGGACCTCGACGGCTACCGTCAAGGCTCTCTCAATGCCGCCCTACGGCCTGCGGAGAGAGCGCTTTTTCCGATCTTATCCTCGTAGCCGGCCAACCCCCTGACCCGCGAAACTGCTCTCCTGTGATTCGTCTAACTTGTTGTAGAACAATCACTTAGCTGATTGATTTTGGTCGAAAATCGGCTGGATTTCCGCACCGTCCGCTGCTAGACTACAAATTCCCTGTTTGGTTGATGGAGTTTCGTTTCCCGCCTTCATGTCGATGGGCGGCGGGGACCGCTAGCGCCGGGAGCGATCTTATGCAAGGTGTCTCAGAAAGCGGAGTAAGCGTGGAAGTTTGGCGCCGCGTCCTGGAAAGGCTACGCGCCGGCACGAGCCGCGAAAGCTTCGAGAACTGGCTCGAGCCGCTTGAGTACGACCGCACCGACCCGGACGGCGTCCTGCACCTGTTGGCGCCGAACGATAACGCGAAACACTGGCTCGAAGACGAATTCGGATCGCGCATCCTGCAAGCGGCGCAGATGGTCGACATCGCCATCAGCAAGGTCTCAATCAGCGTCCCCAAAGAGCCTCCGCCCGTCAGCCATACCGGCCTGCCGCCCCGGCAACAGGCGTTTCAGTTTCGCGACCGCGCCGCACGCTTCAACCCCAAGTACACCTTTGCGAGCTTTGTCGTGGGCTCCTGCAACGAGTTCGCTCACGCCGCCGCCCAGGCGGTCGCCGCCAATCCCGCGAACGCCTACAACCCCCTCTACGTCTACGGCGACGTAGGCATGGGCAAGACTCATTTGATGCACGCGATTGGACAGCAACTGCTCGACAACAACCCCGGCATGCGCGTCGTTTACGTCTCCAGCGAAGAGTTCATGAACGAGATGATTAACTCGCTGCGCTACGACCGCATGAGCTCCTTCCACGAGCGATTCCGCGCCGCCGACGCGCTGCTCATCGACGACATACAGGTCCTCGGTACCCGGGAACGCACCCAGGAGGAGTTCTTCCATACCTTCAACGCGCTGCACAATATGCAGAAGCAGATCGTCATCTCCAGCGATCTGCCTCCGAAACAAGTGCCTGGCCTGGTCGACCGCTTGCGCTCCCGTTTCACCTGGGGACTCATGGCCGACATCCAACCGCCCGACATCGAGACTAAGATGGCTATTCTCGATCGCAAGGCCGAGGAGTTGCGCCTCGACTTGCCCGACCCGGTCCGCAGCTATCTAGCGACGCATCTCAAATCGAACATTCGCGAACTGGAGGGCGCTCTCCTGCGGCTCAGCGCCGTCTCCTCGGTGTCCGAGACCAGCGTCGGGCTCTCGATGGCGAAACAAGCGTTGAAATCCCTGCTCGGCCCTGAGAACGAACGGGTCTCCGTTGAAGCCATCCAGTCCGCCGTCGCCGCGGAATTTAATCTCAAGCCTCACCAACTCCGCGAGAAGGGCAACGCCAAGGCGATTTCTTACCCTCGGCAGATCGCCATGTATCTGTGCAAGGAGATCCTCGGCAATTCGTTTCCCGACATAGGAAAGGCGTTTGGCGGTAAACACCACACAACGGTGCTGTATGCTGTTCAAAAGATTGAGCGCCAGCGCAGGATGGATGAAGTTCTCAACACTGTGATCCACAAGCTAACTGACAGATTTAACTAGGGATATAATAGAAGGATGCCTTGCGGCCTGTGGAGGCATCTGAGGAAAGCCGAGAACTCGTCGTTCTCCACACGTTCCACACTGCCCAGCACAGAGAAAATCCACAGGGCTGATAGTCGTAAGTGGTTGATTTAGAAGATCTTGTAGTTGTTTTCCACATATCCACCGCGACTACTACTACGGTCTTATAGAAAGAAGTTCTTTTAGATGGGTTAGGTTCTTGGACCCGATCCTCACGTTGAGCGACTCTGCACAAGGGAAACGACCGATGGAAATCACCGTCAAGACATCCGACCTCGTCAAGGAGCTCGGTCTTGGTCAAGGAGTCGTCGAGAAGAAAACGACGATTCCTGTACTCTCGAACGTCCTGATCGAAGCCAAGGACGGCCGCCTCACTTTGACGGCAACTGATCTGGAACTTGGCATTGAGAGCACCTGCGCGGCGCAGGTGACCAAGCCTGGCTCAACGACCTTACCGGCCAAGAAGCTGCTGGACTACGTGCGTTTGTTGCCGAACGCGGAATTGTCCCTCAAAGTGGGCGACAACCATTCCGCTACAGTGGTCTGCGGCCGCGCACGCACGCGCATCGCCGGCATGTCGCGGGAAAATTTCCCGGAACTGCCCAAGATGCCGGCAACGCTGACCCAAATTCCGTCGACCACCATCCTCAACGCCATCCAAAAAACGGCTTTTGCCGTCGCCAACGAGGAGTCTCGCTATACGCTCATTGGCGCACTGCTGCTGATCAAGGAAGATTCTCTGGTGATGGTGGCCACCGACGGCCATCGGCTGGCCTACGTCAAGGCCGCCGGCTCATTCAAGGGCGTCAGCGGAGAAGTTCGCGGTCTGATACCCAAGAAAGCGCTCAACGAACTCGTCAAGATCGCTTCGGAAGGCGGCGACTCGATGGCCATCGACTTTGCGACGGACGAGAACCACCTGTTCTTCCGTTGCGGTTCCCGTTTGCTGATCTGCCGCAAGCTAAGCGGCCAATTCCCCGACTACGACCGAGTCCTGCCGAAGGACACGGGCACAACGCTGAACTTAAACCGTGAGGAGTTAACCGCCGCAACGCGACGGGTGGGGCAGTTTGCCGATGAGCGCTCCAGAGCGGTTCGGTTTGAGTTGCTCGAGGGGGAATTGAAACTGGCCGCGTCAGGCTCCGATGCCGGCGAGAGCGAAGAATCCATCCCGGTAGAACATTCCGGATCCAAGCTGCGCGTCGGTTTCAACTCGCAGTACATCCTCGATTTTCTCTCGGTTGCCGAGTCCGACGAAGTCCTCCTGCAGCTCAAGGACGAAGAGAGTGCTGGGCAGATGCAGCTGCCGGATCCGAAAGGCTACGAGTATCGCTACGTCGTAATGCCGATGCGGGTTTGAACCAGTGGGCTGCGGAATTACGTATGGCTGACAACAAGACGAATTACGATGCGGGCAGTATCCGCGTACTTGAAGGGCTTGAGGGCGTGCGGAAGCGCCCCGCCATGTACATCGGCTCGACCGGGGAGCTAGGTCTGCACCACCTTGTCTACGAAGTGGTCGACAACTCCGTCGACGAGGCCCTCGCGGGTCACGCTTCAGAGATCGGCGTCACCATCCACCTCGACAACTCGATCACGGTCGTCGACAACGGACGCGGCATTCCCGTCCAGCGTCACGACTCCGGCATCTCAGCCGCTGAAGTCGTGATGACCAAGCTGCACGCCGGCGGCAAGTTCGACTCGAACTCTTACAAGGTCTCGGGCGGCCTGCATGGCGTCGGCGTCAGCTGCGTTAACGCCCTCTCTGAGGCTCTCCACCTCGAAATTTGGCGCGAAGGCCACACCTGGGAGCAGGACTACTCCCGCGGACTGCCGAAAGGACCGCTCGAGAAGACCGGCAACACCCGCAAGACCGGCACCAAGGTCACCTTCCTGCCGGACACGACGATCTTCACCAGCACCGTCTTCAAGTACGACATCCTAGCCACCCGCTTGCGGGAAATGGCCTTCCTCAACGCGGGCCTGAAGATCCTGCTCACCGACGAGCGCGAAGAGCGTGAGCCGCAGGTCTTTCATTTCGAGGGCGGTATCGCGGAGTTTGTTACCTACCTCGGCCGCGGTAAGTCGCCGCTGCATCCGGAACCGGTCCACTTCTCCGGGGAACGCGAAACTCCGAACGGCGAGGTCGTGGCGATCGAGATCGCGCTGCAGTACAACGACAGTTATCAGGAGACGATCTTCTCCTTCGCCAACACGATCAATACCGTGGACGGTGGTACGCACCTAGCCGGCTTCCGCTCGGCGCTGACCCGCACCATCAACGCCTACGGTCAAACCGCCGGCCTGTTCAAGAACCAGAAGATCAACCTTTCCGGCGACGACGCCCGCGAGGGGTTGACCGCCGTCGTCAGCGTTAAGCTGCCGCAGCCGCAATTCGAAGGGCAGACCAAAGGCAAGCTCAACAGCGATATCCAAGGCCTCGTCACGCAGCTCGTGAACGATAAGCTCGGCGAGTACTTCGAGCGCAATCCGCAGGTTGCCAAAACCATCGTCGGCAAGGCGATCGACGCCTCCCGCGCCCGTGAAGCGGCCCGCAAGGCCCGTGACTTAACCCGCCGCAAAGGAGCGCTCGATTCAGGCGGATTACCCGGCAAGCTCGCCGACTGCCAAGAGCGCAACCCCGAACGCGCCGAATTGTTCATCGTCGAGGGCGAGTCGGCCGGCGGCACCGCCAAGCAGGGCCGCGATCGCAAGTACCAAGCGATTCTCCCCCTCAAAGGCAAGATCCTCAACGTCGAAAAAGCGCGCTACGACAAGATGCTCGGCCACGAAGAAATTCGCGCGCTGATCACCGCCTTGGGCACCGGTATCGGCGTCGACGACTTCGACATCGCCAAGCTCCGCTATCACAAAATCATTCTGATGACCGACGCTGACGTCGACGGATCGCACATCCGGACGCTTTTGCTGACGTTTTTCTTCCGTCAGATGCGCGAGCTCATCGATCGCGGACACGTCTTCATCGCCCAGCCGCCGCTCTACCGCATCAAGCGCGGCAAGAACGAGCGCTACATCAAGGACGACTCCGACTTCACCCGCGAAATCATCGACATCGCCACCGAAGGCGTGACGCTCGAAGTAGGCCGCAACGGAACCCCAGGACGCATCCTGGAAGCGGCCGACCTGCGCGACTTCATCTTCACTCTCGACGACTACGCAGCGATGTTCCAGAAGGTGCAGCGCCGGCTGCGCAGCGAGAAAGCGGTGCAACTCATCGCCGACCCCGGCTTCGAGCTTGAAACCAAGGCCCACTTTCAAGACAAGGCCCATCTGCAAGGCCTTGTCTCTAGAATGCAGGCGCTTGGCATCGACGCCCGGCTGCTTCCGGACGAAGAGCATTCCGCCTTCTTGTTGATGTTCAAAGAAGGCTCTGAAGGCGAACGTGTCCTGGGTATCGAGCAGGCCGCCCTGCCCGAGTACCGCCGCCTGCGGTCGCTCGGCCAAAAACTAGCGGCCTACAACAAGCCGCCCTTCATCATCATCGGCAAGAAAGACACCGAGACCGTCCTAGATCCTTTGGCCTTGCTTAGCAACCTCAAGGGCCGGGCCATGAAAGACGCCTCGATCCAGCGCTACAAAGGCCTGGGAGAGATGAACGCCGAACAACTGTGGCAAACAACCATGGATGCCGACCGGCGGCGCCTGCTGCAAGTGCGCGTCGACGATGCCGTCGAGAGCGAAGAGATCTTCTCGACCTTAATGGGCGAAAGCGTCGAAGCGCGGCGCAAGTTTATTAGCGATCACGCCCTCGACGCCACCAACCTCGACATTTAGCCGGACGCTGTAACGCCGGCTCCTACCTAGAGCCGGTAGTTCGATAGAATCCAGGGGCGCTGCCCCTGGAGGATTCCTGTGCTCGACCGAATACTACAAGATCTTGATTTGACCGCCCTGGCGACGAAGGCTATTGAACACATCCCCGCGGTCATTGCCGGATTGATCATCTTCTTTGGGCTTTGGGGACTCTTTGCCCTCACGCGCAATCCCGCCAAGCGGGCGCTCGGGAGAGCGGGCCTCGCGCCCGCCTTGATCCGCCTGCTGGTGGATAGCTTGCTGCGTTATACCGTCATGGCCTTCGCGCTTGTCATGGCCCTGGACCAGTTTGGCGTCAATGTCGGCGCAGCACTTGCCGGACTGGGCATCGCCGGAATAGCCATCGGCTTCGCCGCCCAAGACTCCGTCGCCAATGTTATCTCGGGGTTCCTGATCTTTCTGGACAGACCCTTCCAGTCCGGCGACTGGGTCGAGGTAGTCGGCGAAAGCGGTACCGTGGTCGAAATCACCCTACGGTCGACCCGCATCCGCACCCCCAGCAACACGTTCGTCATCATCCCCAACAAGACGATCATCAACGAAGTGTTGGTCAACCACTCCAAGAACGGCGCTGTGCGGCTGAATATTCCCATCGGCATCGCCTACAAGGAATACATCCCCCAGGCCCGCGAAGTGATCCTCCGCGCTGTCAGCGGCGTGGATCAAGTACTCCAAGACCCAGCTCCTACGGTTGTCGTACTGGAGTGCGGCGACTCTAGCGTCAATCTGCAAATCCGCGCTTGGATCCCGGACGCGAACCACCAGGTTCCCATAGCCGCCGCCGTAATCGAAGCCGCCAAGCTGGCGCTGGATGAAGCGGGCATCGAAATCCCCTTCCCGCACCTGCAACTTTTCATCGATGAAGTAAGACGCCCCGTCTGGGAAGGCCTAACCGCCCTCAACGGGGAAAGGCGCCCGAACCCCTAGGCCAGCCGGGCTTTGCGGGCGGCAATGAAGCTGCGCACGCAAAGCGCAATATAGATCGCGAGCAGCACCGCCATGGCTGCCTGCATGCCGACCGCCATCGGACGCTCCGCCTCGCCTGCCGCCAAAGCGCCCAGTTTCAGAAGCCCCGGAACCGAACCGAGGAACCCGATCAGCGCCAGCGCCACAGCGCCGTGCATGGCATGCTTTCGCCGGGACTCGGCCAGGGCCAAGACGCCCAAGAGCGCCAACGGCGCTCCAATGAACGCCGGAATCAGTGCCGTGACGCTGACCATGCCGCTGGCGACGTAGCCGCCGACGCCCA
>CAMPKL010000031.1 GCA_946887065.1 uncultured Bryobacterales bacterium | reverse complement strand
TGTCCCTGCTGACCCTGTCCCTGTTGGCCCTGCTGGCCTTGTCCTTGTTGGCCCTGCTGGCCCTGCTGACCCTGACCCTGCTGGCCCTGCTGGCCTTGTCCTTGCTGACCGTTCTGGGCCTGCTGCTGTCCGCCCTGTTGACCTTGGCCCGGTTGCTGCCCCTGGCCCTGCTGGCCTTGCTGGCCATTTTGCCCCTGCTGCTGACCTTGACCAGGCTGTTGCCCATCGCGGCCTTGGTTCATGCCGGCGGCTTCTTCCAGCCTGCGCCGCAGATTCTCCATCTCCGCCAAGGCTTGTCCAAGCCGTTCTTCACCCGGCTGTCCCCCAGGCCCGCCCTGCTCGGCCAGTCTTTGGGCCTCTTTGAGCCTTTCGCTCAGATCCCTGAGGGCCCGAGCGACGCCTTCTTCGCTGTTAGCAACATAGGGCGCCGCTTGACGCCGGATGTACTCCGCGGCCGTATCCAAACGGCTGCCGACATCTTCCTGCTGCAGTTCGCTCAACGCCTCACGCAGACTGCGCGAAGCGCCCGGCTGCGTGTCTCTCATGCTCCGCGAGGCGCTTTGCATGTCCGCTTCCATGGACCGCAACTGCTCGGCCATCTTGCTCTTCAAGTCGGCAAACTCGCGCTCTTGATCCGGCGTCAGGCCACTGGGCAAGCGGGTTCGCCGCCCTTCGGCCTGCTGCTCGCGCATCACTTCCAGCGCCTTCCTGAGCGCTTCCTCTAAGTGCGGCTGCACCTGGGCCTGTTGCTGCACCAGTTGATTCGCTCGATTCGACAAATCCGCCAAGGCGGACTGATTCGCCTGTTGACGCTGCTGAGCCAACTGTTCCAGCGCCTGCTGCAATTGCTCTTGGGCCTGCTGCGCTCCCTGCTGTGCCTGCGCGCTGGACTGCTGCTGACCAGGCTGGCCCGACTGTTGAGCACTCTGCTCCATCGACTTCGTGGCCTGCTCCAGACGCCGGATCGTTTCCTGCAGCCTTTGCTGCTGCGCGTTCTGCTGACCGCTCTGGCCTGACTGTCCGGACTGGCCTTGCTGGCCTTGCTGGCCTTGCTGACCTTGTTGGCCCTGCTGACCTTGCTGCCCCTGTTGTCCTTGTTGCCCTTGCTGGCCTTGCTGGTTCTGCGCGGACTCCTGCCTGCGCTGCAACTGCTCCATTTGCCGTTTGAGTTCTTCCGCTTCGCGCCGCAACATCTCCTGCTGCCAGCGCTCGGCGAACGTCGTCTGCTCTTGATTCCTCATGCGGTCGGCTAGCTCCTGCTGGCGCTTCGCCAGCTCTTCGAGCTTCTTGAACGCATCGTCCACCTCGCGCTCCAACTGTTGCTGTGACGCGCCTCCGCCGGTCTCATACTGATTCTTCTCAAGATCCATCTCGAGTTCAAACATTTCGGCCAGATCGCGGCCCGCGCCTCCGCCGCCGCCTCCGCCGCCGCCTTGCTGCATCGAGACTTGAATGGCGGTGAAGATTGACTCGGCGCGCAGCAAGAACTGCAGTGCCTGTTGCTCGGGCTGCACAGCCGCCTGAAGATCCTGATCCTCAAGTTCGTTGGCGGCCGGTTCCATCGCCGCCGCGGCCTTTTCGAGATTCTCGACGAACTCGCGGAACTGACCATTCGTGCTGTCCAGCTGGCGTGCTCGCGTTCTTTCAGCCATCGTCAGCGCCTGTTCGCGCAACGTGCGCTGCAGTTCCGAAAGCATCACCGTCGACTCGCGGATCTCCTCGCGCGACCGGCTATCCGCGGATTCCTTCTCTCGAATCAAGTTCCAGGTCGCCGAGATGATCTCCTTCTGGCGCTTCGAAATCTCGTCGCGTTGCTCCTGCTGACCGCCGCCTCCGCCGCCGCCCTGCTGAGACTGCGTAAACTGCCTGTCGAACGGCTGCACTTCGATGAAGTAAATATCCGTCTGAGCCGTGTTCTGGTTGTCTTTGGCTACGACGTAGTACGAGATCAAATCGCCCGGCCGCAAACTGCGCCTGCCGTCGGCTCCTGCCGCTTCGGGGGCCGCCGACTCGCCGTCAAAGGGGCTCGGCGCGACCCGCAGGTCTTCCAGGTAAAAAATGTAAGGAGCCGAAACCGACTTCTGCCCGGACGCCGGCAGCTTGACGGTCGTGAACTCTCCGCCGTTGACGCTGTACGAGAGTTCAAACGAGCGCACGCCGAAGTCGTCCGTCACTTCAAACCGCGCGCTAACTTCCTCGATGCTCGTCGCCTTCCAGTCCCGGCCCGGCTCGCTGATCTTCACTTCCGGCTTCTGATTCTCAACCGTGGTGATGAAGAAATCATCGGTAAGACGCACATGTTCGCCGTCGTAGATCGTGGCGAAGTGATACTCGCCGTCTTCCGTCACGGTGATATCGCCGCGCAGAATCAGTCCGTCAGCGCGCAACGGGATGTCCTTCTCGCCGACAGTGAGAACGCCCGCGGCCAGAGGCTTGTCCGTCGTTGCCTCGACCGTCACGACGGTTCCGATCACCGCACGGATGTCCCCGCCTGGTTCTTCCACATACGGTTCCAGACCTGTCCAACTGGGGTACTTGTAGGTCAGTTTGATCGTCTGAATGTTCGGCAGAATTACGACATTGACTTCGTAAGTGTTCGTTCGAACGCCGCCGGCTTCCACGTAGTACCGGAACGGCTCGCGGACTCCCGTGAACATGAACTGGAAGCCGCTCTCCGCCGCTTGCGGAGACATCGGAGCCGCTTCCCATTCGACGCCGCTTTCATACTGGGCGTAAATGCGCACGTCGTTGGAATCAAATCCAACCAGCTGCGCCTTGACCTCAAATGTCGCGCCCGAGCGTACCGTGGCATCCCCTGGTTCCACGGTCACGTCATAGATCGGCTTGTCGGCGGCGGAAATCCATCCGCCCCAAAGTCGCGACGCGCCGTAGCCCCAATAACCGGGACCCGAAATCGCCAGCCAAAAAAGCGTGCCGACGCAGATGACGGCTAGTGCCGCAAAGGAAGCGATCCGTCCCGTAGTCAGGACGTTCTCGACCGGAGCCGTCTCCGCAACCTGCATTGCGTCTTCGGCAAGCAGATCAAGGAACGGATTCCTCTGTCCCGATTGATCCGCCTTGCGGGCGTGGTCGAAGTAGGTTTCCACGCGTCCGTCAAAGGCGGGTACGTTCTCTTCAACTTCCCGCGCTACGCCTCTTCGCCGGAATCGGCGGAACGGCCAAACGATCAGGGCGGCGATGGCCGTCGCCATGCCGGCGAAAAGCAGGGTGCGCGTGGAAAGGACGCTCGCGTCCGAAAACGCGTACCGGTTGGCGACGAAGACGAGCACAATCGTCAGCATCAAGGCGACCAGTGCAACGAACCCCAACCCTCGCGACGCCAAACCAAGTTTGAAGCGTCGCCCGAATTGAGCAAGGTATTCCTGCAGGCCGCCTGGGCTTGTCACGATTGCTATACCTCCCGCCTTACATTCAGATGCTGGTTACCTATGACGGATTCTAACAGTACCACCACGACAAGCAGCAGTAAGAGAAACTTCCAAATTTCGAGCGGAGGTGGCTTAATGGGCGATTCCGCACCGATGCCCGCCGCCTGAGCCGCCTCGGCCCCGCCTCTTCCCGTCGCCTGCCACAACGCCAAAGTGTCCGCTTCCAGCGGCCGGAAGTTCGACTCCCTCGGGTCTGGATTGACGGCGATCAGTTCCACTCCGCGCGCGCTTTGAATCTGATAAAAGCCCACTTGATCGAGCGACACATCGCTCTGTTCAACCGATTGCGACAGCGATAACGCACGGTCGCCGGCCGGATCGAGGATTTGAACCGCCGCACCGCCCTGTCGTTGCTGGGCCAGCGCCAGCGACGTGTCGACCGTCGCTTGGTGCGTATCCTCCGCAGCGCCCGAAAGGTACCGCGCAAGTTCCACCACGAAGGGAACAAACACCGGTTGGACCGGAAGATCGTTCCAAACATTGTCCAAGGAGGACGCGAACACCATCACCTTTCCCGCGCCGAGAGCGCTCTCGACCAATAAAGCGGAGCCGTCCGCCAAATTGACCAGCACATCGTCGGCTTCCGTCGTCTCAACGCGAGCCTGGCGAAAGAACTTCACTCCACGAAATCGTTCCACTCGCCCCAAGGCGGCATGACTCAAATCCATCTGGCCCGCAATCTGGAACTCAACGCCGGCGCGATCCTGCAACGGAGCGAGCGCAACGCGCCGGCCGGAAACCGGCACCGACCCGCGCGTGGAAATGGCCGGCCCAACGGCGACCAACAAAGCCCCGCCCTGCTCCGTCCATTCGCGCACCTTGTTCTCGAAACCCGTCGATAGATTCGCGATATCAGAAAGGACGATCAGCGCGTAGTCGTCCGGGTTGCGCCGCTCGGTCTCGCCCGCCGAAGCGACCTCCACCTTGAATCTCGCTGACCGCGAAGCTCCCACGGCAGCGCCAAAATAAAGTGCGTCCCGCTGCCGCCGATCCGATGTCACAAACAGAATCGGTTCCGGTTCTGAATTATCGAGTGCGACCAGCCGGACATCGTCGCCCGCCAAGCTGTCGCCTGGCGTGATCTCAAACGAAGCCCGGCTAAATCCAACGGGAGGCTCAAAGCCGGCGAAAGTGAACGCCGCCCGGCCCATCACCGGCACCTCTTGGCTTTCTGAGCCGATAACGTTGCCGTCGATCTTGAAAGTCACCGTCTTGCGAACCGCTTCATTCGAGTATCCGGCGACCGTCACCTCTAACTTCGGATTCTCCGCGCCGAACGCCCGTACGTCGCCGCGCACGCTCTCAATCGCCCAGTTCTGATCATTCGGCTCAGCGACATTCTTCACGTCCAGCGTTGCGAACGTCGGCAATGCTACCTCCGAGAAGCGTCCCGGCATGGCCGAGTTCTGCAGGTCGGTTATCAGGTGGACTTCCACGGGCAGGTCGCCCTCGGGAGCCAGACTGCGCGTCGCCTCAATGACGTCGCTATAACTGTTGCGGCCCACGCCGGGAGCCAAGCCGGCGATCGCCGACCTTAACTCCGCCTGGTCGTTGGAGCGCTCGGTGATCACCGAAATGCCCGGCCCCACGGCTAGAACCTGAGCGCGATCGTTTGGGCTCAGGTCGGCTACGATCGCCTCGGCCTCGGCGACGGCTCGTTCCCAGCGCCCGTCCGCGGACATCGAGAGCGAGGTATCCAAAGCGATCAGATGAAGCGCCGGAATTTCTCCCAATGCCGTCTCTGCCGAGCGTTCCCAAACCGGTTTGGCGAAGGCCAGCGCCGCCAGCACGATCAGCGCCAACCGCAGCGCCAACAAAAGCAGGTAGCGCAGCCGCCGCTCCAACAGCCGGCTCTCTTTCATCTTTTCGAAAAACATCAGCGACGCGAACGGCAACCGCACGGGGTTGTCTCGCTGCAACAAGTGCAGCCACAGCGGCAGGCTTACCGCCAACGCGCCCAGCAAAAACCATGGAGATAACAAACTCATTGGCTGCTCATCTTCTCCGTTGGCGGAAGGTCAAGTAGTCTCGCAATGCTTGGTCCAGTGGTTCGGCCGTGTTCAGCAAAACGTAGTCCGCTCCCGCGCCCTGCACTTCCGACCTCAGCTTGTCCATGTGCGCCTTGATCCTCGCCGGGTACTCACGGTTTGCGAAAGAAGACGAGACCTCCATTAACTCTCCCGTTTCCATATCTTCCAGTACGGTTGACTGCCCGATATTGGGCTCAATTTCCGCCGGATCGAGAACATGGAAAAAAGCGACGTCCTGCCCTTGATAGGCTAGCGGCCTCACGGCCTCCATCACTTTCTCCGGGTCGTAATAGAAATCCGAAATGATCACCACCAGTCCGCGTTTCGTCACGTACTGCTGAAAATGGTCGAACGGCAAGCTCAAGTCAGTTCCGGTCGACGCCTCGGCGCGGTCAATCATATGCAGAATCGTCTGCAGGTGACCTGGCCGGTAAGTCGGCGGCCGCGCATCGCGCACTTGCTCGTCGAAGATGATTATTCCGACCGCATCGTGCTGCTTCGTCGACAAGTACGCCAACGATGCCGCCACCCACTTGGCATACTGCAGTTTCGAAATCCCCTTGGATCGGAAACCCATCGACGCGCTCGTATCCAGCAGAATCGCCAGGTGCGTGTTCGTCTCTCCCAGAAACCGCTTGATGTACGTGCGGTCCGAGCGTGAGAAAACGTTCCAGTCGATGAAGCGAGGATCGTCGCCCGGCACATACGGACGATACTCGGCGAACTCCAAACTGAAACCGAAAAACGGCGAACGGTGCATTCCGGTCAGGAAGCCGTCAACCACCGCCCTCGCCACAAGTTCAATGTTCCTCAGCTTAATGAGGACGTTCGGGTCGAGTAGATCGGTGACCGCCATCAGAGGGTTCTCACTCTTTCGGCGCCGGACGGGCGGCAATGGCCTTTTTCAGAACGTCGTCCACCGTGACCCGGTCAGACTCCGCATGGAAGTTGACCAATACACGGTGGCGCATGATCGGCAGCACCAGAGAACGAATATCGTCGTGCGTCACATGGTAGCGGCCCTGCATAAGCGCGCGGGCCTTGGCAGCCATGGTCAAGAACATCGTGGCGCGGACCGAGGCGCCATAGGTGACGTACTTCTTCACCGCCTCCGACGCCAGCGGATCTTGCGGCCGCGACGACCGAACCAACTCCACCGCGTAGCGGCAAACCGCATCGGATACCGGCACCTGCCGCGTCAGCCACTGGAACTCGATAATCTCTTCCGCCGACGTGCACGCTTCCACCGCCGCCGGATTGCTGCCGCCCGTGAAGCGATTGACGACGTCGATTTCATGGTCCGTCGATAGATAGTCGAGGATCACGTTGAACAGAAAGCGGTCCAACTGCGCTTCGGGCAAAGGGTACGTTCCCTCCAACTCGATCGGGTTCTGCGTCGCCAAAACGAAGAACGGAGGCTTGAGGTTGTAGGTATTGCCGCGGACCGTGACGCTCTTCTCCTGCATGGCCTCCAGCAACGCGGCCTGCGTCTTGGGCGGCGTACGGTTGACCTCGTCGGCCAGCAACACGTTGGTGAACAACGGCCCCTGCACGAATGTCCATTGGCGATGCCCGGAGGGATCCTCGTCGATAATATCCGTTCCCGTGACGTCGGTCGGCATCAAATCGGGCGTGAACTGAATACGCTTAAAGGTCAGCCCCAAAGCGTCCGAAAGCGTCCGCACCAGCAACGTCTTTGCCGTTCCCGGCATGCCCGTGATCAAACAATGTCCGCCGACGAGAAGCGTCAGCAAAAGGTGGTCGACGACCTCGTCCTGGCCGACGATGATTTTGCGGATCTCTCCCTGTATGCGCTTGATCTTGGTTTGGAACCGCCCGATGAGTTCTCGGGTTTCGGTGCTATCCATGGTGGATGCCGTTTGAACGGTCATAAATTGCAACTGCCTCTCAACGCGCGATCTCCAGCAGCAATCGCTGCGCCGGTTTATAGGTCGGAGCGATCTCCAGCGACATCAGAAGATTGCGCCGGGCTCTCTGAGAATCATTCATCTTATGATAGGTTTCCGCCAGGCGGTAATACGCTGCCGCTTTGTCGTGCGGATTCATGCTCAGCAGGACGTTGAACTCGCGCAAAGCCTCTTGATGACGGTTTTCAGCGAGCAGCCAATCGCCCAAATCGGCATGGAGTTCTTCATCCGCGGGCCACACGTACAGCAACTCGTCAAGCACCGGGTCGCCTCTTTCCGGCGGCCGGCCTCGTCCAACCAACCAGCTAGTTTCTTGAGTTCTTCCGGCTCGCGTCCGCCACGCTGGAAGTAGCCCAACAACTCGCCGATCGCGGCGTTCCTATCGCCTTTCTTCTCGTGGGCTTCCGCCAACATCACGTAAGGGCTTCCGGACTGCGTGTAGTCGGGGTAGAGTTCTTTGGCCCGCGTTGCCGGCGCGACCACGTCGTCCCACTTTTCTTCCCGGGCCGCAGCGGAGGCCTTCTTCATTTCGGCTCGCCAGCTCTGCAGGCCCTGTTTTTCAGCCAGCGGTCCCAGCAATTCCTTCACGTAGGCCAGCAACCGTTTATCAAACTCTTCGGGCGCAATCTGCAACACCTGTTCGATGGCCTCGGCTGTCGGCGTATCCTTGGCGAACGCTTCCAACAAGCGCAGCAGCTTGTCCGCGCCCCATTGGCGGTCAATCAACTGACAGATCAGACCGGCCTGGAAGTAAGACACCACAACCTGGTTCTCGTAAGAGGGGCGGATGAACCCCCGATCGAGCGTGGCTACCGGCAGCAACTTGCCTTCGACGTAAGCCTCAATGAAATCCGGCGTGACCCGCTCGCCCCAGTTCGGGCGCGCTTCCCACTCCTCGTACATCGATATGCCTTCCGAATACCAGCGCGGCACCAAATGGTCTGTCGCTTCCAGAGTAAAGACGTGGGCCATCTCATGCCAAAGCGTCGTACCCCAATGGAACTGCCCCGGCTCCCTGCTCGAAGGACTATCCATTGCCACCAGATAGCCGAACGTCACGCCCAGCAAACCGACTCCCGGCATGCCCATCGTACGCACCGCGAAATCGTCGTGATCGGGATAGAGTTCCACGAAGATCGGCCGCGTCGGCTTGAAGTTGTATTTCCTCGAAAAACTCGCAACGGCCTTCTCGGACAGCTCCATCGCATAAGGGCGCAGCAGTTCCGCCTCTTTCTCGTGCAGCCGCAGAATCACTTCCGGGCTGTCGATCGCCGCCCGAACCGCTTCCTCGCCCCGTGACAGAACGTCATCCTTGTTCGAGTACAGCTTGAAGTTGTCGAAGCTGTCTACCAAGCGCAGCGTGTTGACGGTCTTTGCCGAGAATGGATCCCCCTTGAAGGCGATTTCCAGGTGAGCGTAAGCTTCCTTGTCCTTGTTCTCGCGCAGCAGATTCACGCCCAGGTCGGCATGAGCGGAATAAAGCTGCGGGTCGACCTCCACCGCTTTCTGATACAGCTCGATGGCCTCGCGGTAACGCCGCGTGATCACATAGAAGTGCGCCACGTCCGAGTAGATCTGGCCGTAGACGGGGTTGTAGGCCAACGCCTTGGCGGTCCACTCGCTCTCCGAAACTGGAATTTCGCGCAGCAGATCCAGAGCCGCCAACATGGAATACGTTTCGAGCGGTGAGCGGCCGTTTGCCTCCACCTTCTTGAGCGCCGCCTTCAAGTTTTCTTCGGCCACCCCGAGTTCGTTGTCTTCCAGCGCCAGGCGGGCAATCAGCAGGTGTCCCAGAATCAAGTCTTCTCGTTTGGCGATGACCTCTTCCACCGAAGCTTTCGATTTCGGATCGAATCGCTTGGCCATAACCATCGCGATTCCGAGTTGTGCCGGGACATTGTTCGCGTCGATCTCAAGCGCCTCGCGGAACAGTTGCACGGCCTCTTCCGGGTTGTAGGTCTGCTCGTACAAATAGCCCCAACGGACCCGTAGGTCGGCATTCTCCGGCTGCGCCTTAAGCGCCTCCCGGAATACATCGTTGGCCTGCTTGAAGTTGTCCAGTCCCCACCAAGCTTCAGCTCGCACGAACAGATCCGGACTTTCCAGCAGCCCGCTGTAGCAAGCTCGAGCCTGCACTCGATCGCCCTTGTCGTAGAGGGCGTCGCAGGAATCCAGCGCATCGGGCCTCGCGCCGCGGTCGTCTCCGTAAACACCCGCCGAGACCGTCGGCGTGCAGGCGGACAATGCGATCAGAGCTACGGCGTAGAGTTTCATCGTTCTACTGTTGCGGCGTCGTTCCCCCGCCAGGGTTACCTTGCGCTTTCTCTATCTGTATATCCACGGTCGCCAGTTCCAGCAGAATTGCCTGTAGTTGGTCGAAGTACGAGTTCTCGTCCATCCCGTCTCTGCGAAGCTTAAGAGCATCGATGCTCATCCGCAACTCTTCGCGCTTCTTGAACAGCGGAGCCAGCTTGGGATCTTGCGCCAGCGCGGCATTCTTCCCCAAACGAGCCAACAGGAACGTCTCCGGCCCAGGCCCTTCCATCCGGGCGTGCTCGGTGGACAGCCGTTGCGCGGATTTATAGAACGTGTCCACCTTACCTACAGCGTAGTCGTACGCTTCTTGCACCGTGATGCTCTCATCCTTGTCCAAGTCGGCTTCCGCATCTTCAAACGCGCTGGTCCAGTAGCGGCTGAAGACCGTGGCGTTTCTCTCACGGCCGTTCTTCGTCGCCGTAATGACGATGCGGCCTGCCTTCTGCTCTGGCGCCTCCAACATCGCTCCGCTGCAACTCGTCATATTCACGACCAATTGCCGCTTCGCCGGGATGTTGTCCAGCAACTGGGCCAAGCGCGCCGCCGTGATGTCCGGCCCCGGAATGTTGAACTTATAATCCGTTCCGTCGAACGTGCCGTGACCGATCAAGTAGACGACGACTGCATCGTCGGCCTTCGCCGCGGTGACCAAGCCGGTCAATCTTTTCTCCAGCGCCTGCTTCGTTGCGCCCGCTCCTTGCAGCAGCGCGACCTGCTCGGCGCCCACGGTAGCGGTCGCCGTTTCGGCCAAATCCTCGGCCTCCTGGGCAAACCGCTCGGCATAATCCGGCTCTCCGCCAAGACCGCCGACAACCACAAAGTGCGTCGCAGCCACCGCCGGCATCGCCGATAGCGCCAGCGCGCAGATCCCGATCAGCTTTATATAACGCCCCATTGTCTTCTCAGCATCCATTCGCAGCCCTTGAGCCCCAGCAGCAACAAGAACAAGAACGGCATGTCCCAAAGGTCCAATATCTCTCGCGCCGTAATGCCCGCATCCGAAAATCGAACTTGCTCCGGCAGTCCGCTCAAATTATCCACCGTCCAATACTGGCCGCCGGTTTGTTCAGCGAGCCTCATCAACAGTTCGCGGTTCTGCACCGGATGGAAGTCTTCGGCCACGCCGTCTTCGCGCCTCACGTGCAAAGCCGCCGCTCCGAGCGAATCTTCGCCGAGGAACGCCTGCGTTTCTATACGATACGCCCCCGGCTTCGTCGCCGTTACTTCGGCTAGGTAAATACCCTGCTCCTCGGTCGACGGATGCATCTCGACCGTAGATGCCGTTCCGTCATCCGCCGTGACCGTCGCCGTCACAATCGCGTTGTTGGCCGGATCGTATTCTTTGGTCCGCACCTCCGCTCGCAACTCCATCCGCGGATCGTCCGCATACAGCGAACGGTCGCTCGAAAGGGTGACCGGGCCCGGAGAATCCGCGGACATGGCCCGCAACAATTGGCGCCAAAACGTATGGTGACGTTCGTCCTCGTGAGGCAAACCCATCTTCCAGCGCCAGGTGCCCCCCGTCGCCAGAATCATGGTCTTCCCGCGTCCGTAGTTCTGCCTCACCAGCAGCGGCGACTGCTCGCCGCCCTGCCCGACGTTCAGCAAGGTCACCGCCGCGGGCTTCAATTCACCGAATGTTTGGTAGTCCGCCAGTTCGGGCATCTCGTCCCAAAGCTTGGCGTTCTCGGCCGGGTCGGCTGCCAGCCTCGTAATCAATGAATCGCGTCCTTCCACGGTCAGGCTAACCTTGGCCTTTTCACGGGCGAACGTCGTGCCGGCGCTGACCGCCAACACGACCGGAAGAGTCTCCTCCACCTGGGACGCGCCCCAGCCGCCGTCCGCCAAACCGGCGCGGCCGCCCAGCATCAACAGCGTCCCTCCGCGCTTGCCGACAAAGTCGCGGACCATCCGCTGCTGCTCGGGCGTAAAGAACGCCGCCTCGAAGCTGCCGATGATCAGCCCGTCGTAGGTGAACAGCTCTTCCGCCGTCGCAGGAAATCCTTCTTCCAGTTCCTCCGCGGTCTCGACGCCTTGCCGGTAATATTTGTTCGTGGACGTCCGCAGCAACGAGACGAGATTGACGGATTCATCCTTGGTCATCGCCCGTCGAATGAACTTGTATTCCCAGCGCGGCTCGCCCTCGACATACAGGACCTTCTTCCTGCCCCGAGGTACGTCCATCACTCGTCGCAAGTAGTTGTTGCCGGTGATCTCCTCGTTCGGCAGCGGATCCAAAGAAAAACGCAGGTCGCGGATGCCCGGCTCGCCTGCCGGAAAGTCGATCCACTCCGCTTGGATCTTCTCGCCCCGCCGCAGGGTGATGTCCTTGGAAGCGAGGATCGTCGTACCGTCCCGCACGGTGAGCCGCGTTTCCCCGCCGTCGCCGCCGTGCTCGACGGTCGCTCGGGCCGTAACCCGCGACTTCGGCAAGGCTCGCGCCGCTAGATCGATATTGCTCAGTTCGATGTCGCCGGGTATTTCAGTGCGGCCAACACCCACTGTGTGGATCGGCACTCGGGAGTTGCGTATCTCAGCCATCACCTCGCGGCTGAAGCTGCCCGAGTTGTCCGAGCCGTCGCTGACGACCACCACGGCCCCAAGCGGCGCCGCCGCGGATTCTCTGAGCACCCCGGCAACCGCTTCCCCAATATGGGTTGCGTTGCCGGGATCCGGCAGAACCTCCAGCGACTCCAAGCGCGATACATCGCCCGAAAACCCGTAGAAGCGGACGCTAAACCTTTCGCGAAGGCCGTCGATTACGCCGTCATCGAGCGCCGCCACTGCCTGCTGCAGCCGCGACTGTTCGCCTTCGGCCAGAGCCATCGACCGCGACAGATCCACCAAAACCGAGACGACATTCTGCTCCGACTTCAGCGAGCGCACCGCCAGCCCGGGCTGCCAGATCATGAACAGCGCCAGCGCGGCCATCGCCGCCTGCAGGCCTAACAAAGTCCACTGTTTCGCCTGGCTCAGGCGCGCGTGGCTCCTCTGCAGATACCACCAGATCCCGCCCGCCGCGGCCGCAATGGCGATCGGCAACAGCCACGCAGGAAGACCGCTAGCGAAAAGGAACTCGCCCTTTCGGTAAACGCTCAACGGGTACTTGAACAGGAATTCAAACACTCAACGACATCCGATTAATGCGTCATTGCATATACGACGTAGTTTACGCCGAAGCGATAGGCCAAGCCTGTAAAACGCTCAGCATATTGAGGGTAATCCGCGTGCTCCCACGCATCGCCCAGATCCATGTTGTGATTGATCGCCACGATCAGTCGTTCCTCATCGTCGTAGATGCCTCGCCAGTGCGCCGGGAAACCATCCTCGCGCTCCCACGTGATGCCTGACCCGACGTAGCGAACGCCAGGAATCTGAACCTTCTGGTCGATATCGAACATGATGGTCATCAGCGGGTCCGACTCGGGTATATCCACGATTGGGCGGTCGGGAAACACCTTCTGCATCGACTCCAGGAAAGACGACCACTCGTAGCCGCCGTGGAAGTCATCGACCATCAGGAACCCGCCGCGCAGAAGGTACTCCCTCATCTTGGCCGCCTCCTCATCGCTGAGAACCCAGTTGCCGACCTCCACCGCATAGATCCAGGGATACTCGTAAATCTCGTCGTCGCCCGGCTGCACGAACCGGCCGCCCTCGGCCGCATCGATTCCCGTCAGGCGTCTGACGCCCTGCATAAAGTGGTAGTCCGCTTCCGGCCAATCCGTGGTCCAGGATCCGCCTCTTCTGCCGTAGCCGCCGTAGCCCGAATAGGCGAGTCGCGTAAAGAAGAACTCCGCTTTCACCTCAGGATCCGCAAAACCCATGCCGGGCTCGCGAAAGCCGCCTCGGAACCGTTGCCCGATCAGGGGGACGCTGGTGGCGACCAGCGCCAACAAAGCAAATACAACTAAGACGCGTCGTTTGCTGTTCAAACCCCCTCCTAGTGCGTGCGCCAACGAGTGCGCTCAGCGTAGCACACGCCAGCGTTAAGCCCTTGTAAAGCGCTCGCTGTCCGTATAATGATGTCTTCCGACTGTGTCAAAAACCACTGTAGTTTCGATTCTGTTTCTGCTCGCCGTCTTCGGGGCGCTGATCTACTCGACCCTCGATCTTCAGGGCTACAGCTGCGAGGTCTGCATCACCTTCAACGGTCGAACCAACTGCGCCAAGGCTTCAGGAACTTCCCGTGAAGAGGCGCAGCGGACCGCCACCGACACCGCCTGCGCTCCGATCACCGGCGGCATGTCCGA
>CAMPKL010000030.1 GCA_946887065.1 uncultured Bryobacterales bacterium | reverse complement strand
CTTCGGTGAAGCTCACGCGCGAGAGCGGCGGCGGCTTCAAGGGAAAAGGTTGCGTCGGCGAGGTGCGCTCACCGGGCACGGTCGTCTGCGGCACAGGACGCTCTTCCATGCCGTAGAGCGGCTCGCCGGTGAGGCGGTTGAACGAGAATAGCAGGCCGGGTTTGGTGATCTGCGCTACGGCGGGAACCGTGCGCCCATCACGCCGCGCGTCAAACAAGATGGGCGCGGCGGCGGGGTCGAAATCCCACAGGTCGTGATGGACGAGTTGCTGATGCCAGACGAGTTTGCCGGTCTCCACGTCAAGCGCGACCAGGCTATTGCCATAGAGTCCGTCGCCGATGCGGTCGGCCCCGTAGAAATCGCTGGTGGGCGAGCCGAGGGGGACGTAAAGAATGCCGCGTCCGGCGTCGAGGGTCATGAAGCCCCAGTTGTTGACGCCGGTGCGGTTCTTCCAGGCATCGCCGGTCCAAGTTTCGTGTCCAGGCTCGCCGGGACGCGGCACGGTGTGGAAGGTCCAGACGAGCTTGCCGGTGTTGGCGTCCCAGGCGCGGATGTCGCCGTAGGCGCCGAGCGAGGGCGTGTTCTCGCCGTTGGCGCTGCCGGTGATGACGAGGTTGCCGGCGACGAGAGGCGGCGACTGCAGCGAGATTTTGGCGTCCGGCAAATCGCCGAGCACGCCTTGCTTGAGATCGAGCAGGCCTTCGTTGGCGAAGCCGGGCGCGGGCTTGCCGGTTGCGGCGTCTAGCGCGATCATGCCGCCGCTAACGCCGGCGAAAATGCGCGGGTGCGTTCCTGGGCTGCCGGGCCAGTAAGCAAGGCCGCGCAGCGCGACCTGCTTCGCGGGGTAATGCCAGATCTGCCTGCCCGTCTCGGGCTCAACGGCGAAGACGCCGTTCGCGCTGACCAAATACATCACGCCGTCGACCACGATGGGGATGCCTTCGGAGCCCGGCTGGCCGGTGTGAAAGGTCCAGGCGCGTTGCAGTCGGTCGATGTTCGTCGTGTTGATCTGGTCTAGCGGCGAAAAACGAGCGGCACCGGGATCCCCTCCGAATGAAGGCCAGTCGGACTGCGCCTGTAGCGACGAGAGAGCCAGAAGGAGCAACAGAGCGCGGCGCATGGTTAGGAAAAGTATAGAGCGGCGCTATGGTCCGCGCCGAGTTAGCTCAATCGTGCGCTTCAATTGCCGCGATTCGTGTAGACGTTTTCCGTAGACGCTCAAAATGTCGCTGCGCGTCAAAATGCCGGTGACGCGAGCCGGGCTCGCGAGATCGACCAGGGGAAGGCGGCCGACGCGTTCGGTCACCATGCGGTCGATGGCTTCTCTGACGGTCGCATTTTCGGGAATAACGACCGGAGCCCTCTTGATCAGGTCAGCGAGCGATGTGCTGGAGTTGGTCTCATCGCCGTTCAGGTTCTTGCGGGTGATCACGCCAATGACGCGTTTCTGCGCATCCAGCACGGGAAAACCCGTGTGGGAACTGCCTGACTTGTGAGAACTCAGCCACTGACGCACCTCCCCGACGGTTTGATCGCCGCGCAGACAAGTGACCTCACGCGAGGCCGCCTCACGGACCATGATGCTCGCAAAAGCGTCAGCTGAATAGTCCACGCTTATGCGCAGGCCGCGCCGCGCAATCTTTTCCGTCATGATCGAGTTATCCATCATGAGCCGGGCGACGAGGTAAGCCATGGAACAGCCGCCCAGTAATGGGAGCAAACTGGAGGTCTGTAGGGTCGTTTCAAAGGCGAAGACGACCGATGCCATCAAAGCCTGCGACGCTCCGGCAAAGATCGAGGCCATGCCGACAAGAGCCGCCATCCTGGGGTCCATGTCGAAGCCCGGCAATAGCGACACGGCAGCGGCGCCAATCAGCGCGCCAAGGGCTCCGCCAAACGTGAACAAAGGAGCCAATGTGCCGCCCGAGGTGCCGCTGCCGAGTGCGATGCTCCAGGAGATGAACTTCATCGTCAAGAGCATCATCAGCGCCGTCCCAGTGATCGATCCGCCAAGGATGTTCTCGATGTTGTCGTAGCCGACGCCCATGGTGAGCGGGGCGAAGTAACCCACGACGCCGACAGCCACGCCGCCCAAGGCGGGCCACCACATCCAATGGATCGGCAGCTTCTCAAAGCCGTCTTCGATCGCGTAGATCGCGCGGGTTACCCACACTGCAGCCACGCCGATTACCGCGCCCAATACGATGTAGCCCAATATGGCGAGGCCGCTGGGCGATGCGAGATCCGGCATGGCGAAGGGCGGTTCGGATCCCACGAACGCCATGCGAATCCCGGCCGCAATTGTGCTGGCCAGCGCGACCGGGATGAAGGAACGCGGATGGTATTCGAACAGCAGCAGTTCCACTGCAAGAAGTACCGCCGAAACCGGGCTGCCGAACGTGGCCGACATTCCGGCAGCGGCGCCGGCCGCAAGCAGAGTCTTGCGCTCATCTGCCGTCGTCTTCATCAACTGGCCCAGGAGCGAGCCCAGCGCGCCGCCGGTGGCAATGATGGGACCCTCCGCGCCGAAAGGCCCTCCGGTGCCGATGGCGATCGCCGCCGAAAGCGGTTTTAGGAACGTCATTCGCGGCGGAATGCGGCTCTGATTGAACAGGACCTGTTCCATCGCTTCCGGAATGCCATGGCCCCGTATCGCTTTCGATCCGTATCGCGCCATCAAGCCGACGATTACTCCGCCGATTATGGGAACAGCCACGACCCAAGCGCCGAGTTGGTGATTTGCGGGAGAAACGAAGGCCGTCGACCAACGGCCATAAAAAGCCAAGTTCGTAATCAGTCCAATCAGCCCCGTCAAACCTTGGGCGACGAGACCCGCGGCCACGGCCACTGGAGCCGCTAGCCCCACGATCAAGAGGAGAGTTCTGCCCGAAGGGAGACAGTTACGGATCACCGCAGCCGACTCTAGGTTCGGGAGCATCGACGGAGATATCGTATGTCCGCCCGTCGTGGAGGAGGTAAAGACCTCGTGGTCTGACACTCGCGCCTCGCTTATTCCCCTGGCTGACGCCCATCGTCGGAACGCCTCTACCTAGCATCGCAAAACCTCGCCGAGCGTCGAAGCCGCTGCGAACTTGCCTGCATTTGCTATTGACACTGGAGCCTTGCTGTTGTAAATTACTATTTAGTTATATAAATGAAAGGTAATTTATGACTGCCGTAGATTCGCTCAGCGCAACCCTTTCCGCCCTGGCAGACCCAACCCGACGCGCCATCTTGGCCCGTCTGTCGCAGGGCGAAAAGTCGGTCACCGAACTGGCCGAACCTTTTGAGATGACCCAGCCCGCGGTCACCAAGCACCTGAAGGTGCTGGAGAACGCGGGGCTGATCACACGCAGCCGGCAGGCGCAGTGGCGTCCGTGCAAGTTGGCGGCAGCGCCGATGAAGGATGTCTCCGAGTGGCTCGAACAGTACCGCAAGTTTTGGGAAGAGAGCTTTGACCGGCTCGAATCCTATTTAGAGGAACTCAAACTAAAGGAAGGAGAGAATGGCAACAGCAACAATCCCAAGTCAGACGGCAGAACGTGAAATCGTCGTCAGCCGCGTATTCAACGCACCGCGTGAACTCGTTTTTCAGGCGTGGAGCAGCCACGAACACTTGGCGCACTGGTACGGCCCGAACGGATTCACCATCACGACGCACGAGATGGCCTTCCAATCCGGCGGAGTTTGGCGCTTCATCATGCACGGCCCGGACGGGCACGACTATCCCAATCGCGTCATGTTCAAGGAGATCGTCGAACCTGAGCGGCTCGTTTACGCGCACGATGACGATGGAGAGGGGGCCGAGGCGATTCGTTTCGACACGATTGTGACCTTCGACGAGGCCGGCGCGGGAAAGACGAAGCTGACGATGCGTTCGGTCTTCTCTTCGAAGGAAGGAAAGGATCGCGTCGTGGAAGAATACGGCGCCGTCGAAGGCGGCTTGGAAACGGTCGGACGTCTTGCCGAATATCTGGCCGGCCAGCACGGCGGCGAGGCGGCGGCGCTCACCATCTCGCTGCCATCGGAGCGAGATGTCATTTTGCGCCGGGTCTTCAACGCGCCGCGAGCATTGGTATTCAAGGCCTTGACGCGGCCCGAGCATATTCGCAACTGGTGGGGCTGCAAGGCGTTCACGATGACGGTGTGCGAAATGGATTTTCGCGTCGGCGGTTCTTGGCGGTTCGTGCAGCGCGCGCCGGACGGTTCGGAGCATCCGTTCCGGGGCGATTATCTGGAGATCGTGGAGCCGGAGCGCGTCGTGCAGACGTTCGTCTATGACGTGGACGGCATCCGCGATTTTCCCGCGACGGAGACGGTGACGCTGGTCGAGCAGGACGGCAAAACCATTCTCACGAACCGCATCGAACACCTGAATCAACAGGCTCGCGACGGTCACTTCTACTCCGGCATGGAGATGGGCGCGACGGAGAGCATGAACCGGTTGGAAGAATTGGTGAGGTCAATAGACGCGTCGTCTTAGCGCGCCTTATAGTGGGCCGATGAACGTGCGCTTGTATCGCGTGATCCTGCCCGTCGGCGACATCGGCATAGCTGCGGAGTTCTACGGCACTCTGCTCTCCAGCCCGGGCGAACGCGTTTCGCCCGGGCGTCATTATTTCAACTGCGGGGGCACGATCCTCGCGTGTTACGACCCGGTCGCGGACGGCGACGCGCTAGGCGACGGTTGGCGCCATCACGCGAATCAGTACTGCTATTTTGCCGTCTCGGATTTGGAAGATATTTTCGAGACGGCCACGTTTCTGCCCTGCAAGTCAATCGACGCAGCCATCGCAGAAATGCCGTGGGGCGAGCGTCTGTTCTACGCCAGCGACCCGTTCGGCAATCCAATCTGCTTCGTGGACGAGCAGACGCTCTTCAGGGGATCTTGAGCGCGGTGGTGTCGCCCTCGGAGCGATTGCGGCGAAGTTTCGGCTGACTTGGCATCGCAAAGCTCTTCACGGAATTTGACAGATCGGTCCGCAGGGCGTAGCATCGCATCATGGCGTCGCCTTCAGCCAAGCCGCGCGGGAATCAGCCCACCTTGTTGCATAGCAAGGCGATGGACAATCTCGCCTTCATTCGCGACACGATGGAGCGCTCGTCGGTTTTCACCGGCGTGCCGGGCTGGGGCACGGCGGCCATGGGCGTGGTGGCCCTGGGCTTCGCCGCCGTCGCGATGCCGCAGACCGATCCGGGAGCCTGGCTGCGAGTCTGGCTGATCGCGGCCGTCGTGGCGATCTCGATTGCCGTCGGCGCAATCGCTCTCAAACTGAAGCGAGCGCCTTCATCGGAAGGCTCGCTGCGCAAGTTCGGCCTTGGCCTGGTTCCGCCGTTGGCGGCCGGCGCGCTGTTGACGGGCGTGTTGGCGAACGCGGCCCAATGGCATCTGATCTCCGGGGTCTGGCTGCTGCTTTACGGCCTCGGCGTGATGACGGCCGGGGCCTACTCGGTCCGCGTGGTGCCGAATTGGGCGTTTGCTTCGCGGTCCGTGGCGTAGCAGCGTTCTTCACTCCGGCTGCCTGGTCCAATGGCTGGTTGGCCGCGGGCTTCGGCGGCCTGCACATCGTTTTCGGGACGATCATTGCGAGGCGCCATGGCGGGTAAATCCAATTTGGCCAAAGCCGATCCGCCGGCCCAGAAGAAGCACGGGCCAACGGTCGAGCCCGGCTCACAGGCGCTGCAACTGGACCGGCTGATTCACGAACGCACGCGGCTGGCGATCATTAGCGCACTCGCCGGCGGCGGGCCGTTGAGCTTCGCCGATCTCAAACGCTTGCTTGAGGTCACGGACGGTAATCTGAGCGTGCATGCGCGCAAGCTGGAGGAAGCCGGTTACGTGGAATGCACCAAGAGCTTCGCCGGACGCGTCCCGCGCACGGAGTACGCGTTGACCAAAGAAGGCCGCAAGGCTCTGGAGCGCTACCTGGGCCACATGGAAGCGCTGATCGACGCGGCGCGGCAGTAAGTTCAGCCCAGCTTCAGCAACACGGACTCCGAGCAGAAGCCCGGCCCCAAGGCCGAGGCCACGGCATAGCCGCCGGTCGGCCGATTCGGCTGCAAGAAAAATCGCTCCAACACGAACATCAGGGTGGCCGACGACATGTTGCCGCAGTCTTTCAGCACCGCCTTGGAGTGACGGAGGGCGCCGTTTTGCAGCCCGTAAGCCTCGCGGTAGGCTTCCAGCACCTTGGGACCACCGGGATGATAGAGATAGTCAACGACCTCGTCGCGGCACACGCCCGCGGATCGCAGCAAGATATCCAGGTCCTCGGCGGCATGCTCACGCACGATATCGGGGATGCGCCGGTTGAACACGACTTGCAGGCCTTGGGAGGTGATGTTCCAGCCCATGATGTCGAGCGAATCCGGGAACAATCGCGAGCGGGTCTTGACGATTTCCAACCCCGGCCGGTCGATGTCTGAGCCGCCGACCACCGCTGCGCCCACTCCATCCCCGAACAATGCGGACGCCACGATCTTGCTCTTGGAACGGTCGCCCGGCAGAAAGGTCAGTCCGCAGAACTCGGCGGCGACGATGACCGCGACCCCAGCCGGCATGCCGCGAAGGTATTCGCTCACGTGGGCGATGCCGGCGGCGCCGCCGGCGCACCCGCGTCCCCAGATAGGCATATGAGCGGCGTCCGGCCGACAGCCCAAGCGGTTCATCAAGCGGGCGTCAATCGACGGCGTGGCCAGGCCGGTCGTGTTGACGTAGACCAGGTAATCGATATCGGCGGGCGTGAGCGAGCTGCGCTCCAGCGCCTGTCTGACGGCGGTTTCGCTGAGATCCGTGGCGCTCTCGATGTAAGTCCGATTGACGTTGTCCGGAGCGTGCGTGGAGAGGAACCATTCCGGCGGGGTCGTGAAGTAGCGTTGGTCAATGCCGCTGGAATCGAAAACGGACAGGAGACGTTCGATATGCGGGTGGTCAGAGAAAACTTGGCCGGCGATCGTCCGGGCGTCGTCTCGATTCAAACGGTAGGGCGGCAATGCCGTCCCGATCGAAAGCAGTCGGGGCACTAGCCCCTACGATAGTTGAGACATCGCCTGAACGGGCCAAAAGAGTTATTTAGGCGTTCGACGTTGAAGGACATTTGGAATTCGGGCCAATTTTCGGGCAGGGATAATCTTTGACCGCGGGCTGGAGGTGAAACAGGTCGATACCGTTGCGGATCTATGGATCGCAAAGGTGCGTAAACCGTGAGAAATCTAGCTTTCGCCTTGTTGGAGCAAGCACTAGCAGACGCCGTCAGCCACGACGACGACGTCAGGGATAGCGCCAGAGCCTTTCTGTTCGGTGAAAACGAAGCCATGTCCCTGCTCAGGGCGCATTGGCTGCGCCAAGCCGGGCTGCCGCTCGACGCGTTCCGCCGGTTGGCTCATCTGTCGGCCCATGAACTCCGCGAACGGCTGCGCAAGACGCACGCCAACCACATCGCGGCGAGTCTGAAAGCTAGCGGCGAGCGCCGCGTAATGAAGATTTGTGGTGCGCAAGAAGGGACTTGAACCCCCACGAGAATTAATTCTCACTAGGACCTGAACCTAGCGCGTCTGCCAATTCCGCCACTTGCGCACGTGTGAAGAGACGGTTTGGGCGCGGCTATTACGCCGCGCCCAATACTCATTAGAAATGATCCGCGAAGCGGCGTCAAGGCGCTCCTCAGCCATCCTCCAGCACCTTGGCCCCAAGAGCTCCTCCGGCTGTGGCGAATCCCGTCGTCACGCCAAACCCGACCGATAAAGTGAACAGCGCAAGGAGCGCGAGCGCGGTCGGATCGGCGCGCAGCGCTCGGACGCGGGCGACCAGATCAGCTTCGCCTTGCTGCTCAAAAGAGGCCTCAAGCTCGTCTAGGCTTGCGCTGATTCCCGGATTGCCAGGCATTGTGCTCGCGATCGTCAACAGGATCAACAGCAAGGCGAAAGTGATCACGCCGGTCAGGAATCCCAACTTGGCGCCCGCCTTCAGCGTCACTCCCTTGCGCGTCTGGCGGCGGAAGGAGTGGACGGAATAGAACCCGGCGGCCGGGTAAACGATGAAACAGAGCAAGCTGGCATAGGGCAAGCTCATGATGATCGCGGCAAATGCCGCGCTCCAATAGCAGGAACGCAGCGCGCCCGGCGTACCGAACGTGACGCGATCGACAGGCCCGGCCTGCTCTTCCTCCGCCCTAGGGCGAGGGAAAGCATTGGCTTGGCGCTCCGTCTCGCGCGCGTCCGCTGTCAACGGCTTTCCGCAGCCGGGGCAAAACGAGGCGCCTTCGGGGATGGCCCGCCACCCGCAATCGCAATTTTCTTTATTCATGGGAGAACGGCTGTTTCAGTGTGACGAACGCCCGCCGCCCACGCAACCGAGGCTCCTAACGGGGCTGCTCTGATAGAATCATCACGCTTAACTAGCATGCGCTCAATAACTCTCCACCTCGCACTCTTCTTAGGTCTGATTCCGTTCGCCGGATCGGCGCAACAGGTCGACTTCGCTCGCGATGTGCAGCCGATCTTACTGCGCTCTTGCTCGGGGTGCCACGGCTCAGGGCAGCAGTCGGGCCAATTGCGGCTCGATTCAAAGGAGTCCGTGTTTCACGGCGGCGCCTCGAAGGGCGTCGTAAAACCAGGCGACCCGGAGAACTCGCCACTCTACCAGCGCATCGCCGGTATGGGTTCGCAACCGCGGATGCCGATGGACGGCGAACTTCCGGCGGAAGAAATCGCCCTGCTCAAGCGCTGGATTGAGCAAGGGGCGTCCTGGCCGGATGGGTTGAGCAGTGCGGAGGCGGCGCCCATACCGCATTGGGCGTTCTTTCCGCCTGAGCGTCCGGCGTTGCCTGCGGTCAAGGACAAGTCTTGGGTGCGCAACCCCATTGACCGTTTTGTCCTCGCCAAGCTCGAAAGCGAGGGCCTGCAACCATCGCCCGAAGCGGACCCGATAACCCTGTTGCGGAGGGCCAGCCTGGACGTCGTTGGTCTGCCGCCAACGGTGGAAGAGGTGGATGCTTTTCGGGGTCGCGACTATTCCAAGCACGTGGACCGGCTACTCGCCTCGCCGCACTACGGCGAGCGCTGGGGACGCCTCTGGCTCGACGCGGCGCGCTATGCGGACTCCGACGGCTTTGAGAAAGACAAGCCGAGAGAAGTCTGGTTCTATCGCGATTGGGCGGTCAACGCGCTCAACCGCGATATGGGCTATGACCAGTTCATCGTTGAGCAAATCGCCGGTGACCTGTTGCCCAACGCAACGCAAGACCAGCGCGTGGCCACCGGCTTCCTGCGCAACTCGATGATCAATGAGGAAGGCGGCATCGATCCGGAACAGTTCCGCATGGAAGCGATGTTTGACCGCGTCGACGCCATCGGCAAATCAATCCTCGGATTGACCATCCAATGCGCGCAGTGCCACAACCACAAGTTCGACCCGATCAAGCAAAGCGAGTATTACCAGATCCTGGCCTTCCTCAATACCTCGAACGAGTCGAACGTGACCGTCTTCACTCCGCAGCAACAGCGGCGGCGTGAAGAGACGCTCACGGCGATTCGAGCCGTCGAAGACCAGCTGATGGCAGCCCGCCCAGACTGGCCGCAGCGCGTGGCGGCGTGGGAACAGGAGACTCTCAAGGATGTGGCCGACTGGGAGGTCATCCGCCCGACCGTTCGCGACATCTCGACCGGCGGTCAAAAGTACTCGCCGCTCGAAGACGGTTCGTTCTTGGCCCAAGGTTACGCTCCGACCAAGCACCGGGTGCAGATGACCTGGGAAACCCAAGAGCGGGATATCGCCGCGATGCGTCTGGAGTTGCTGATGCACCCGGATCTGCCGCGCGGAGGACCAGGCCGCTCGATCTACGGCACCGGGGCGCTTAGCGAGTTCGAAGTCGAAATCGCTCCGGCGTCCGATCCCGAGAAGCGAGAGACGGTCAAAATCGTCGAGGCGACGGCGGACTTCAGCCAGCCCGAAGAAGAGTTGCAAACGCCGTACATCGACAAGAGCGGCAACCGCCGGGTGACCGGCCCGATCGCGTTTGCCGTCGACGGCCAAAAAGATACCGCCTGGGGCATCGATGCCGGGCCTGGCCGCCGCAATCAGCCGCGCAAGGCCGTCTTCCGTTTCGAGAAGCCCATCGGTTTTGAGGGCGGCTCGGTTATCACGATCTACCTGAGCCAACAACATGGCGGTTGGAACTCGGACGATAACCAGAACAACAACCTGGGCCGCATGCGGCTTTCGGCAACAAGCGATGCGGCGGCGCATGCCGACCCCGTGCCCGCCGCCGTGCGCGACATCCTCGCCGTGCCAGCAGCCGAACGCAGCCCCGAGCAGCAGCGCAAGGTATTCGCTTACTGGCGCACGACCGTCCCGGAATGGAAGGCGGAAAACGACAAGATCGCTTCGCTGTGGTCGCAGCATCCTGAAGGCACGACGCAGTTGGTGCTGAACGAGATGCAGGACCCGCGCGAGACGCACATGCTGCAGCGAGGCGACTTCCTCAAACCCGGCGAAGAGGTCGAACCGGGCGTGCCCGCATTCCTCAACCCTTTGCCCGAAGGTCCGCGCGATCGGCTCACCTTCGCTCGTTGGCTTACGGACGAGAAATCACCCACGACGGCGCGGGTCATAGTGAACCGCATCTGGCAGGCCTACTTCGGCCAGGGCATCGTCGATACGCCCGAAGATCTCGGCACGCGTGCGAACGCCCCCGTCCATGGCGACTTGCTCGACTGGTTAGCGGTCGAGTTGATGGAGCATGAATGGAGCCTGAAGCACGTGAACCGCTTGATCTTGGAATCGGCGACCTATCGGCAATCGTCCAAGACGACGCCGGAGTTGATTTCGCGCGATCCCTACAACACGCTGTTGGCTCGCGGCCCGCGTTTCCGCGTGGATGCGGAGATCGTTCGCGACATCGCCCTGCAGGCCAGCGGATTGCTGAATCCAGCGGTGGGCGGACCGCCGGTTTATCCGCCGGCGCCGGACTTCTTGTTCCAGCCGCCGGTCAGTTACGGCCCGAAGGTTTGGAAGACCAGCACGGACGAGAACCGCTACCGCCGGGCCATCTACACGTTCCGCTATCGCTCGCTGCCCTACCCCATGCTCGACGCCTTCGACGCGCCCAAGGGCGATGCTTCGTGCATTCGCCGTTCGCGTTCGAATACGCCGCTGCAAGCGCTGACAACCTTGAACGAGCCGATGTACTTGGAAGCGGCGAGGGCGCTGGCGTTTCAAACTCTCGAAGCAGGCGGCAGCGATCCACGCGAGCGGATCAGCTACGCATTCCGGCGCTGCGTGGCGCGCACGCCGTCCGCTGCTGAGTTGGATGAGCTGACGACCTTCTTAAACCATCAAGAGCAACGCTTCGCGGCGCGCGAGATCAACCCGTGGGAGATGTTGGGGACGAACCCGGGATTCCAAAACCACTTGCCGGCGGGCGCCTCGCCGGAGAAAGCGGCCGCCTGGACGGCGCTCTCGCGCGTGCTGCTCAATTTGGACGAGACGATCACCAAGGAATAGAGGTAAGAATCATGGACACACGATCCACAAACATCGCGCGCCGTTGGTTCTTGCAAAAGTGCGGCGTCGGACTCGGCTCGGCGGCTCTGGGCAGCCTGCTGGCTACCGAGGGTTTTGCGAATACGGACCCGCTGGCGGTGAAAGCGCCACACTTCGCGCCCAAGGCCAAGAACGTCATCTACTTGTTCATGGCCGGCGGACCCAGCCATTTGGAGTTGTTCGACTACAAGCCGCAACTCGAAAAGTTCGACGGCACGTTGCCGCCCAAGGAATTGCTCGAAGGCTACCGCGCGGCGTTCATCAACCCCAACTCCACCCTGCTCGGCCCCAAGGCCACCTTCGCCAAGTACGGCCAGTCCGGGGCGGACATCTCAAACTTCTTGCCTTACACGTCGGAGATTGTTGACGAGATCGCGATCGTCAAGTCGATGCAGACGGACTCCTTCAACCACGCGCCCGCGCAGATCTTGATGAGTACCGGCTCCCCGCAGTTCGGGCGGCCCTCGTTGGGCGCTTGGACGACTTACGGGCTAGGCAGCGAGTCGCAAGACTTGCCGGCCTTCGTCGTGTTTAGCTCCGGCTCCAAGGGACCGAGCGGCGGCAATTCCAACTGGGGCGCTGGCTTCTTGCCGACCGTCTACCAAGGAGTGCAGTTCCGTTCGGGCGGCGACCCGGTCTTGTATTTGTCGAACCCGCCAGGCGTTGACGACAAGTTGCAGCGGGCGTCGCTGGACGTGCTCAGCAGCCTCAACCGCATGCGGCTGGATGAGACGGGCGATCCGGAAATTAACACGCGCATCAACTCCTTCGAGATGGCGTTTCGCATGCAGTCGAGCGCTCCCGAGTTGATGGATATCTCCAAGGAGTCTCCAGAGACGCTGGCGATGTATGGCGCCGAACCGGGCGCGGCATCGTTCGCCAATAACTGTCTGCTGGCGCGCCGTTTGGTCCAGCGCGGCGTCCGCTTCGTGCAACTGTTCCACGAAGCTTGGGATCAGCACGGCAATTTGGTCAGGGACCTCGGCAAGAATTGCGGCAATACGGACCAGGCCGCGGCGGCTCTGATTAAGGACCTAAAGCGTACCGGCCTGCTCGATGAAACGCTTGTCATCTGGGGCGGCGAGTTCGGACGCACGCCGATGGTGCAAGGCCTCGACACCACCGACGGCCGCGACCATCACCCCAACGCCTTCACCATGTGGATGGCCGGCGGCGGCATCAAGCCCGGCGTGACGCTGGGACGCACGGACGACCTCGGCTTCAATGTCGTCGAAGACGGCGTGCACGTACACGATCTGCACGCCACGCTGCTGCACTTGTTGGGCTTCGACCACACCAAGCTGACCTATCGCTTCCAGGGCCGCGACTTCCGTTTGACCGACGTACACGGCAACGTGGTTCAGAAACTGCTTGCCTAGCGCGAGCCGCGACGAGGGGGAGCCTCCGATGGCATCGATTCGGAAAGAGATCGAGACGGCCGCGACCGCCGAGCAAGTTTGGGATGCTTTGCGCGACGCCGGCGCGCTGCATACGAGACTCGTACCAGGGTTCGTGGTGGATACGAAACTGGCGGGCGGAGAGCGCGTCGTCACATTCGGCAATGGCATGGTAGTGCGTGAACCGATTCTCGATATAGACGACGAGCAGCGTCGGATCGCTTGGGCGGCAATCTCGGAACCGCTGACGCACTACAGCGCTTCGGCTCAGGTGTTTTCCGACGGAGGCGCGCCGACCAGGGTAGTTTGGATCGCCGACTTCCTGCCGCACGAGGCCGCGAAGCAAATCGACGCCATGATGGAGCAAGGCATAACCGTGATGAAGGCGACGCTGGATCGGCTGGCGGCGGCGTAGGCGGGCCGGCGCTATTCGGCCTTTGGCCCGGCGAGCCGGCGCGTCTTGTCGGGCGCTATCAGTTCATATTCATAGTCGCGCCAGCGGATGCGGTTGGTCGCCGACGACGCCAAGAAGGCGTAGAGCCAAATCCAGGTGGCCAGCGGCGTCATCCAGAAATAGATCGGGCTGTGGCGCTCGAACCACTCCTGGCGGTCCGGGAACATGCGCGTTCCGGCATGTCCTCGCGACGCCCCTTGAGCCATACCGGGAATGGTGATCACGATGAGTCCGCCCAAGCCGAGCAAGTTCCCGGTCAGCAACATCAATAGGCAAGCGATGATCGCGCCGCAATAGATCACGTGCGCGGCCAGGCCGACCGTCCAGAGGCCGCGCCGGTAGACCTTGGTGATGACCATCTGCCGCGTCGCCCAATCGAGAAATTCCCAGCGGCCCGTTTCGCCGGGCGCCGCAACCATTGCCCTCGGCGTGAAATGCACACCGAGTTTCGCCGCATGAACGGCGTCGGTCAGGCGGTAATCATCCGAGATCGAACTGTGCCAATACTGGGCGACGCGGGCCGCTTCGAACGTTTCGCGACGAATCGCCATGGCGCCGCCCCAGGCGAAGTTCTTGCGGTTGTCCGCGCCGAGCCGCGAGACGATGGTCGAGTCCCAGACGCTGCGCAGAAGACTCCAGAAGC
>CAMPKL010000029.1 GCA_946887065.1 uncultured Bryobacterales bacterium | reverse complement strand
ATGCCGTTCAGACGCCCGCCATCTGCATGCGGTGGACGTCTTCCGCCTTCAGGCAGCGGCCGCCGATGCCCCAGTTGCCTTCTTTGATTTCGTCGATCTTGACCCAGGTGACTAGGCGCAAACTTTCTCCTTCGATGGACACCATGGCATCGGTGATTTTCTCGATGATTTCTAGCTACTGCGCGGGAGTGAAGACGATTTCGATGACTTGAACGTGGACGAGCGGCATGGCTTGGTTCTCCTTAAATTCCTGGCGATGTGGATCGTATGATCCTCTCTACGAAGACAACTCTATCGCGCCTCCCAGAACCGTTCCACGACTTAGAATGTAGTGATCCACTACAGTTTCTGTAGCCCACGGAGCGCCCCAGATGAGCATCAAGTACGGTCAGTTCTGTCCCATTTCGAAGGCTGCGGAGATGCTGGGCGAACGCTGGACGATCTTGATCATCCGCGAGTTGTTGCTGGGAACAACGCGGTTTAACGACTTCCAGCGAGCGCTCTCCCAGATTTCGCCCAGCTTGCTGACGAAGCGGTTGAATCAACTGCAGGACTGCGAGTTGGTTGTCCGCAAGACGCTGCCCGACCAGAAGCGTGCTGAGTATCATCTGACGCCGGCGGGACGGGAGCTGGAACCCATCGTGATGTCCATGGGCGAATGGGGGATGCGCTGGGCTCGCGGGCAAATGTCGGACGACGAACTCGACGTCGAATTGCTGATGTATGATTTGCACCGCAGGATCGATGAGACCAAGCTGCCCGGAGGCCAAACAGTTCTCCATTTCACCTTCAGGGGGCTGGAAAAGTTTCCGCATTGGTGGATCGTCGTCGACAGCGGCGAGAAAGAGTTGTGCCTGAGTCACCCCGGCAAGCCCATCGACCTGACCATCACGACGAATCTACGGACTCTCACCGAGATTTGGGCGGGCGATACGGAAATTCGCAAAGCCAAACAGGAAGGGAGCCTGCAGCTGCAAGGCTCGCCCTTGCTGGCGCGGTCGATCGGCGAGTGGCTGCAGATCGGCGTCTTCGCCCACATCCGGCCCGCGAATACGGCGGCTTAGCTGATCCCATCGACGACGGCCGTTCCTTCGCGTCCGGTGAGTTCGCGAAACAACTGGGATAGCCGCTCGGTCATGGGACCGCTCTTACCGCTGCCGATGGTGCGGCCATCGACCTCGCTCACTGTCGCTAGCTCGCCCATCGTGCCGGTGCAGAACATTTCGTCGGCGCGGAAGACTTCCGTCAGGGAGACGTCGCGCACCTTATGCGCGATTCGCTGCTCGCGGCACAGTCCCAGCACCGTCTCGCGGGTGATGCCCTCGGGGCAGGCGTTCGTGCGCGGCGTGACGACGACGTCGCGGCGCACCAGGAAGACGTGCGTTGCATTGGTTTCGGCGACGAAGCCTTGGTTGTCGAGCATTAACGCATCGTCGACGCCGGCGGCATTGGCTTGGATCTTAGCCAGGATCGAGTTCAACAGGTTGTTGTGATGGATATTGGGATCGAGCACGTCGGGCGTGGGCCGGCGCATGGTGCTGGTGATGAGACGAATCCCCGTCTTGTCGTAAACCGGCGGCTTGAACTCGGCCAATACGATCAAGGTCGGCCCGGCTTGGTTTAGGCGCGGATCCATGCCGCTGGTCACCTTTACGCCGCGGGTGAGCGTCAGGCGAATGTGTACGCCGTCGGTCATCTTGTTCGCGGCGAGGGTTTTCTTGATCTCAGCGATGATTTCGTCGTGCGAAGGGATGCCGGCAAAGGCCAACGCTAGAGCGGAAGAACGCAGCCGGTCCAGATGTTCGATTAAGCGGAAGATTCGGCCGTTGTAGAGGCGCAAGCCTTCCCAAACCGCATCCCCGCCCTGCACGACGGAATCGAAGGGACTCACTCCGGCTTGATCCCGATGGACTAGCCGGCCGTTGATGTTGACCTGGATGTCTCGATTGCGTTCGTCGAACTTCTGCAGCATGAGGCGCCTCAATCGGCGGTGATTCGATGGGGATGCAGCTGATGGTAGAGATCTTCGCAGTCAGCGAGCAATCCCTCTAGTTCCCATGGAAGAGCATCGATCTTCCGCCGGTAGGTTCCGAAAGTGGTGGTGCGGTCGACCTTGGCGTACCAGTGTTTGGCCCAAGCGCCGTCGGTCTTGCGGCCCCCGGCAGGCCATTGGAGCATTTCGTCGTAGAAGGGCAGGCCGATCCGATCGCAAAACTTCTCAAGAACGGTGCGCGGGTTGAGCAGAATATCGCGGGCATCGAGCACGGGAGGAACCTTGCCGGTTCGGGCGCCGATCATCTCGAAGATGCGCACCTGCTGAGGCAGCCCGGTGTCTTCGATGCGCGGCTTGGGAATGAACTCCAGCAGCGACGTAATCATCTCGCGAGGCTCGCGAATGAGGAAACAGTTGGTGAGTTCGTGCACCCAGCCGAGTTCGATGTTCGGAAGCATATGGTGGGTCATGTGCTTCTGGTAGAACACGGCCTTGCCGTCAGGCAGTGGACCCGTCAGCCAGGCGACGACCTTGCGCCAGTCGGTTTCGTGAGCGGCGAGCGTCTCGGCGGCGCCGGGATGAGGCAGCCCGGTGACCTTGAGGTAGTGCGCGTAGAGCGGTTCATCGCAGACGATCGTGTCGGGGCGAGCGCCCCACGAACGCATCATCGCCGTCGATATATTGCGTGGGCCGGACCACATGGCGAGTCGAGTCGTCATCGGAAGGTAATAGGTCAGGATAATCTATCCGGCGGCGGTACTTTCCGCTGCGCGATGCGGCCCGCCGGGGATTATACTCATGGGCATGAAACGCTTACTGCTGTTGGGAGCTTTGTTTGCCATGAGTTTAGGCGCCGCCCCTTCCGTTGACGATTTCGAGATGAAGACGATTGACGGCGATACGGTCTCGTTGAGCCAGTACGACGGGAAGGTCAAGTTGTTCGTCAACGTCGCCAGCCGTTGCGGCTACACGCCCCAGTACGAGGGGCTGCAGGCGCTCTATGAGAAGTACAAGGATGATGGGCTGGTGATTCTCGGCTTCCCGGCCAATAACTTCGGCCAGCAGGAGCCCGGGACCGACACGGAGATCAAGACGTTCTGCAACCGCGAGTACGGCGTGACGTTCCCGATGTTCTCGAAGATCTCAGTGAAAGGCGCCGATCAACACCCGCTGTACAAACATCTGACGTCGGAAACCGGCGAGCAGATCGGCTGGAACTTCACCAAGATTCTCGTCGGCAAGAACGGCGAAGTCATCGAGCAGTACGAATCCAAGGTTGAGCCGCTGTCGCCGGAGCTGACGGGCGCGATTGAGAAGGCGTTCTAGCGCCGCCAAGACGGTCTATCATGGGGCCAGAGAACTTCTGGCCTCATGAATCCTTTATCCAACAAAACATCCGGTGGGTTTCTGGGCCGAAGGCAGTGGTTGCTTTCGGCCTTGTTGTTTGTCTTCGGCACGCAAGCGGCGGTTGCGCAGTCGCCCGTTTTCCTGTGGAAAATCACCAGCAACGCGGGGGAGGTCTACCTACTGGGCTCCATCCACTTGGCCAAGCCGGACATGTATCCGCTGGACGCGCGGATTGAAGAGGCCTTCCGCGCCTCGGACAACGTGGTGGTGGAAGTCAACGTCGGCGGAGCCGGTACGGCGGAGCAGCAGGCGCTTGCGCTACAGATGGGCGTGTACTCGGACGGCACGACGGTCCAGGATCATCTCTCGCCGGAAGCGTTCGCGCGCTTTCAAGGTTTTTTGGAGGAGCGCGGCTTGCCGCTGATGGTGTTCCAAGGTTTCCGCCCCTGGATGTCGGCGGCGACGTTGCAGATCCTGGAGATGCAGCGCGTGGGTTTCGACGCGGAGATCGGCATCGAGCGCCATTTTCTGCGTCTCGCCGAGCAGCAAGACAAGGTTGTCCACGAACTGGAAACCGCTGAGTTCCAGTTGCGGATGCTGGCGGAGATGCCGGACGATTTACAAGAGCTGTTTCTGATTTCGACAATCGAGGAGTACGAGAGTTTCTCTGATCGAATCGACGAGATGATCGCCTCGTGGCGAATCGGCGACTCCACTGTGTTAGCGAATATGCTGCTCGACGACTACCGGGAGAAACCGGAGATGCGTCCGCTGTACCAGCGCATTCTGATCGACCGCAATGTCGGAATGGCCGAGAAGATCGTCGACATGCTCGAAGGCGGAGGCAAATGGTTTGTCATCGTCGGCGCGGCCCACCTCGTCGGCGAACAAGGATTGGTGGAGATGCTGCAGCGGGACGCGCATGGTTTTGAGGTGATGCAGGTGGGAGCGGCGGAATGAATTTATTGAGGGTGTTGGCTGCGTTGGCCCTGTTTGCAGCGGCCGCGGCCGCGCAAACCATGTCGGCCACGACCGACGGCGGCGCCAAGGTGCAGCTCTTCGCGGACGGGACCTGGGCTTACGCGGAACAGCCGGGCGAGCCGGCAACGGGACGCCTAACCGCGGATAGCGGCCCTTACGCGGTCATCTTCAATCCCAAGAAGTGGTCGACGGCCAATTCCTCGGCGACCAACCGTCACCTGTTGCGTCACTCGACAGGGAACGCAGGAGCGGTTTTCGCGAGCGAGGCGATCCCGGTCGCGCTGGAGCGGTTGCCGGCGATCGCGCTGGCCAACGCGCAAAACGCGGACCCGGCGGCTGAACTGATTTCTTCGGAGATGGCGACAGTAAGCGGCGTGGAGGTGGTCAGGATCGAGATCGAGGCTACCGTGCAGGGCGTTCCCTTTCACTACCGCAGCTATTACTTCGGGGGGACGCAGGGGAATTCCGCCCTCGTCGTCTACGCGCACCGCGACCACTTCGAAGCGCTAGCACCGGATATGGACGAGTTGCTGGGCGGATTCGAGATTCACGACACGCCCCTGCATGCGAGCCCGGAAGAGACGCGGCGAACGTTCCAACTCAACGACGGCGGCGCGGCGTTCACCGTGGACACTTTACAGTGGAAGCCAACCAAGTCAGAATCCGGACGCCACGAGTTCCAGAGCCTTGACGGAAGCCTATTCGCGATTGTCATCGACGAATCAAACCGGCTGCCTCTCGACAATCTGGTCAGCGCCGCGCTTGTGAACGCGCAGCAAACGGACCCTGAAGCATCGGTCGTTTTAGACGAAGACGTGGCGGTTCTTGGGCTGCCCGCACGGCGCATCACGATGGATGTGCAGCCTTCGGGCCTCGCGCTGACGTTTTACTCCCTGCTGTATTCGGACGAGTCGGGCGCCTATCAGGTCATCTGCTTCACGACGCCGGAGAAGTTCGAGGCGAGCCAGGCGGCGTTTGAGGACTTCCACGGCGGTTTCCGGCCCACCGCCGGCGGCGATTAGTGCTCACGGTCGTCGCGGGATTGTTGGTCTCGGAGGGGCGCATTTTGGCATGCCGGCGCCGCTCTGACCAGGATCACGCCTCGAAGTGGGAGTTCCCTGGAGGGAAGGCGGAGCGGGGCGAAGATCCCCGCGCTGCCCTGGTCCGGGAGTTGCGAGAAGAACTGCGGATCGAGGCGGCCCTGGGCGATGAGTTCATGCGGTATGAGTTTGCGTACCCCGGCAAAACGCCGATTGAGCTGATTTTCTATTGGGTCGAGGCTTACGACGGGGCGCTGAACGGCGATTTTTTCGCCGAGACCAAGTGGGTCTTCCCGGGCGGGCTGGCTCAGCTCGACTTCCTCGAAGGCGACGCTCGCGTCGTCGCGGAACTTGCTAGTCCGCCGCTTGGTTGAGGATGCGGTTCGGCGTGCGCTCTTCGCCCGCCAGGAGCAGGGGGTAGGGGTTGATCGGTTCGCCGCTCCACCACGCATCTCGATCAACGATCTTGCGGACTTCAAAATGAAGATGCGGCGACGAACCGGACGCGCTGCCGGTGGAGCCGACATATGCGATCACGTCGCCGCGTTGAACCATGCAGCCCTCGGCAAGGCCCGCAGCCAGCTTTTGGAGGTGGGCGTAGTAGTAGGAATAGCGGCCGTCGGGACCGTACTGGTAGATCGTCAGGCCGCCGCGCGGGTGCCACTTGATGCGTCGAATCGTGCCGTCCTCAACCGCCAGCACGGGGCGACCGCTGGGCGCGAGCAAGTCAATGGCGTGGTGGCGCTGGGCGCCATCCGGACCACGGGACTCTCTAAAAGAATCACTTAGTGCATTCTTTACAAAGCCTTGAATCGGAAGGAGTAATCTACGCTCGAATAAATCGATCTGGTCAGCCCAAAGCTTGCGTTCCACATCCAACACGGGCAAGGCGAACCAGGGCGTCCCGAGCGCATGAGCGGCCGTTACGGCCGGAAGCGGACCGGCTATCGACGACAAGGGGATTTCGGACGGCTCAGCCGGCGGCTCGGTTTGTGGGTTTCGCCGGAGGCCGGCGGCGAGGAGTCCGGCGACACATAGACAGGCCAGAAGAATCCAGAGCGGCAGGGGGATACGGCAGCGCATATGGGGACGATCGGAAGGCGTACGCCCCGAGAAACGCATCATAGTCCAAATCGAGTTCCCGCGTACCTCAGCGGAACGCTTTAGAGCGGGCGGGCGGTTATCCGACCTGCAAACATGAGAAGACGTGTCCGAGCTTTTGGAGTCATCCGCGGGAGAATTGGCGAAACGAATTCGCCGGGGAGACATCTCCTCTCGAGAGCTGATCAAGGCCTGCTTGGTCCGTTACGACGCCCGCCACAGCGCGATCAACGCGATCGTGGATCTGGCGGCGGACGAGGCGCTGGCGGCGGCGGACGCAGCGGACCGGGCTATTGCGCAGGGCGAACCGACCGGCCCGCTGCATGGCGTTCCTTTGACGATCAAGTCGTCGATCGACGTCGCTGGACGCCTGTGCGAATGCGGCTCAGAGTTTCGCCGCGGCAGGCGTGCGCGGAAGGACGCGGTGCTCGTGTCGCGCTTGCGGAGGGCCGGAGCGGTCATTTTGGGTACGACGAACACGCCGGATATGTTGATGGCCTACGAGACCGACAACCACCTCCACGGACGCACGAACCATCCGTTGAACCAGGCCTTCACGGCGGGCGGATCGAGCGGCGGCGAGGCGGCGGCGATTGCGGACGGCATGTCGGCGGGCGGCATGGGCAGCGACGGCGGCGGTTCGGTACGCGTGCCGGCCCACTTCTGCGGAATATTCGGGCTCAAGCCGACGCCGGGCGTAATTCCAAGAACGGGCCATTTCCCTGCTTGCGCTGGGCCCGGCGGTTATATGGGGCTGATTGGCCCGCTAGCGCGGTCGGCGGCGGACTTGCAGCTGCTATTGGAAGCAACAGCGGGACCAGACCCGGGCGATCCACAGTCGGCTCCGGTTTCGGTGAAGCCGCCTTCCGACGAGGCGCTGAGAAAACTACGAATAGGCTGGTACACGGATGACGGCGTCACGCCGGTCACCGAAGAAACGCGATCGGCGGTCGAACGGGCGGCAGCATTGCTGGAGGCCGGCGGATTCGACGTGCGGCCCTACGAGTGGTCCGGCATGAACGGGGCCATTGATTGCTGGTGGAAACTTTTTGGAGTGGCGGCAAGAACCTTGGTCGAGCCGATGATCGGCGGCCAGGAGGACCAGGTTCATCCGCTATCGTGGGAGTTGTTGGCTACGCGAGAACAAGCCGGGCGCATGACGTACCCGGAGTTCCTAGACGCTTGGGTGCAGCGCGACTTGTTCAGCGCACGGTTGGCAAAGCGGATGGAAGACTTCCCGGTCCTGCTGTGCCCGGTAGCGGCGGTGGCGGCGCATCCGCATGGCCAGCGGGAGTGGACGATTGCGGGGCGCCGGGCGACCTACCCGCAGATATTCAGTTATTCGCAGGTCTTCAACATGACCGGCAATCCGGCAGCGGTCGTACCCGTTGGACGGTCCGCGGAAGGGATGCCGATCGGCGTTCAGGTTGTGGCGCGGAAGTTCGAAGACGCCACCGCGGTCGCCGTTGCGCAAAAACTCGAAGTTTTGTTGGGAAGTCACTGATAAAGTTAGGCGCAAAAGTTGCAGCAAAGCCCCAGTGGGGTAGGATTAGAGGAACCTGATATTCGTATGGAAACGACGAGCGAAACAGTGCTAACGGCGGATGCCGACCAGACCGCGGCTCTTGATCTGCTGGAAGCCAAGATCATTGCCATCGTGGATCAACTGAAGGAGACCCGGACGCTAAGAGAACGGGCGGAATCTCGTGCGGCGGAGTTGGAGGAGAAGATCAGCGAGTTGGAAGAATCCGTGAACCGGCTCCGCAGCCAGAACGCCGCGGCGGACAAGTTGCATAAGGCCGCGCGGAGTCGAGTAGAGGCGCTGCTCGAGCGCATCGAATCGATCGGCTAAAAGGGCGACCGCCTGACGGGCGGAAGAAGCATGAAGGCGAACCAAGGCACACCGGTACAGATCTTCGGCCAGGTCTATCGGCTACGCAGCGACGAAGACGCGGAGCGGGTGCGTCAGATTGCCGAGATGGTGGACCAGAAGATGAACCGCATCGCGGACCGGGGCGCCTCAGTGGACAACTACCGTATCGCGGTATTGGCCGCCCTCGAGCTCGCAGACGAGTTGCACACGCTGAGAGACAAGCATTCCGAACTGCAGAGTACGGTGGACGCCAAGAGTTCTTCGCTGGCAGCCTTGTTGGATAGCGCGGTCGAAGATGCGTCCAAGTAGCTTGCCAAGCCGCGAGCTCGTCTGAACCACATGACCCCAGCAGCCTGGCTCAGCGTCGCCGTCGTCGTCGCCATCATCCTGCTGCCCGCGGCCAATATCGTTGCTGTGGAGACCGCGCTGCTGGGCGGTCTGGTGACCCTGCTGCTCTTTGGGGCGGTTGACCTGCAGACGGGATTGGCGGGATTCGCGCATCCGGCAGTGCTCATGATCGGCGCGCTGTTCGTTGTCGCCGCCGGTCTGACCGAGACCGGCGCAACGAACCGGATAGCTCAGTCCCTTTTAGGGCGTCCGAAGACCGTGATGGCGGCGCAGTTCCGCTTGATGGGGCCGGTGGCGCTATTGTCCGCGTTCCTGAACAACACGCCGATCGTGGTCATGTATCTGCCGATCGTCAACGACTGGGCGCGGAAGATCCGCATCAGCCCTTCCAAGCTGTATATGCCGCTCAGTTTCGCGGCGATCCTCGGCGGCAAGCTGACGCTGATCGGGAGCGCTTCGAACCTGGTGGTGATGGGCCTGTATCAGGAGTACGCCGCCGCCACGCCGGGCTTGGAGCCGCTGTCGCCGAATTTTCTGTTTTGGGCGCCTGGGTTGCTGGGAGTTCCGACGGTCGTCGTCGGCATTGTCTTTATCTTGCTGACGTCGAAATGGCTGCTGCCGGAGAGGAAGCCGGCCCAGCAGCAGGGCGTCGACACGCGCCGCTACACCGTGCAGATGGAAGTCCGGGCCGACTCGCCGATCGTAGGAAAGAGCATCGAGGCCGCCGGGCTGCGGCAGTTGCCCGGCCTGTACCTGACGCAAATCGAACGCGGCGACCGTCTGATCTCGGCGCCGCCGCCGGAAACCATTCTGCGAGCGGGGGATGTTCTGGCGTTTGCGGGAATCCTGGAGTCGGTCGTCGATCTTCGCAAGATCCGCGGCTTGGTTCCGGCGACCGATCAAATCGAGAAGGTCAGTTCGGCGGCGAACGAGCGGGCTTTGGTGGAGGCGGTCATCTCGCACAACTCGCCGCTGATCGGCCGCACGGTGAGACAGACCCGTTTCCGGACAACCTATAACGCCGCGATCATCGCTGTCCACCGCAACGGCGGCCAGGTTCGCAGGAAGGTCGGCGACATCGAAATTCATGCCGGCGACACGTTGCTGTTGGAGACGCATCAGGATTTTGTCAACGGCTACCGCAACAGCGGCGATTTTTATTTGGTGTCTCAGGTCGCCGGGGCGAACCGCATACGGCACGAGAAAGCAGGGACGGCGTTAGGAATTTTCGTGCTCTTGGTGGCGGCTCTGGCGCTGAGCCCGTTGCCGCCGGTCGTGCTCGGTTTAACGGCCGCCCTGGCCATGATCTTGACGGGCTGCTTGACGGTGGGCGAGGCGCGGGCGAGCATCAGCATACAAGTGATCGTGGTGATCGCATCGGCTCTGGGAATCGGCGCCGCGATGACCAGTTCCGGGGCAGCTTTAGCGATTGCCGATGAGCTGCTCGAATTGGCCGGAGCCCTGGGGATGGGGCCGCACGGCATTTTGTTGGCCACGTTTCTGCTGACGACGGCATTTGCGCAAGCGCTGACGAACAACGGCGCGGCGGCGCTGATGTTTCCGATTGCCATGGCGGCGGCGGTGGAGTTGGGGGTGCGGCCCGAACCCTTCGCATTTACGCTGCTTCTGGGAGCGGGCGCCAGCTTCATGACGCCGATTGGCTACCAGACGAATTTGCTCGTCTACGGTCCTGGCGGCTACCGTTTTTTGGACTTTACCCGCATTGGGTTACCGTTATCGATCTTGTTGGCGCTGACCACGGCATGGTTAGCGCCGATCGCGTTTCCGTTCTGAAACGCACCAAATGATTGATCGCATGGGCATGGGAACAGTAAGATGGTGATTCTGGGAGGGCTTTGACGCTGGCGCCCCCGGCCGGCTGTGAGTCTTCGCCCCCACGGATAATGGAAATGAGGATGATGAGCTTGAACCTGAAGCAGAAGATTGCGATTGGAGCGGTAACGCTGCCCTTCTTGATGGGAGGCCAATGCAATATCGGCCCCACGCCGGAAGATGCGATGGCCCTGGTTGAAGAGTTCGCTCATCAGACCTTGGTGATGGACCCTGTCACGGCCACGGAGGTGGGCTACCACACACACGTTGGTCCTGAAGGGACGATTCAGCTCGACGAGCAGTTGGGCGACTACTCTTCGGCCGGCATCCAGGCTCGCGTGGCCTACCACAACCAGATCGTCGACAGGCTGAATGACACGGAGACGATGCCGGACCGCAGCAAGCTGCCTGGTCAGATCTTTGCGGATTTGACTGCAATGGAGGATCGCACCGACCGAGTGCTGTTTGAACTGCAGACTCGGCAAGCGTATGCCACGGACCCGAATTTCTACATGGAGATTCTGGGCCGGGCCCTGTTGGTCCCGACGCTTCAGGCCTATGCCCCCGAGAGCGCCAGGGCTGGACATATCACGGCGAGATTGCAAAAGGTTCCTGAGTTTCTGTCGCAGGCCCAACAAAATCTGACGTCATCTTCGGAGTTGCAGATCGAAGCGGCGAAAACCCAGGTGACCGGGCTGATTGAAATGATCAGCGAGGATATTCCGGCGCAGATGCCGAGCGCGAGCGGCGCCGACTATACGGCGGCGGCGGACGGCGCCGTGGCCGCCTTGAGAGACTTCAATACTTTTCTGGACGGACTGGCGACAACCGGAGACTGGCGGATGGGCGCCGATTTATTCGAGCAAAAGCTCAAAGTCGATAGCTCTCTAGATGATCTGAATCTCGACCAATTGTTGACCGAGTTGCAGGCGGACTACGACGACGTCTATAGCCGCTTGATGGCTGTAGCCCGGCCGATTCACCGCGGCATCTACGGCAACCAACGGCCGCCGAACGATTACGCGTTGATGCGCGACATTCTGGACATCGTTTCCGATAACAATCGCTTGAGCAGCGAAGAGGGCGCCGTCGAACGAATCGAAGAAAATATCGAAGCGGCGAAAGCGTTCATGCTGCAAGAGGAGCTGATGGAATTCCCAAGCGGCGTCGAGCTTGGCGTATCGCAGACTCCCGTCTTCTTGCGGGATCGCTTCCCGGTCAGCGCCTTCGAAGGCGCGCCTGTGTTGAATCCGGATTTAGGCGCCCACTTCTGGGTCACGCCGCTGCCGGCGAACGCCGACCGCGGAACCGTATTGGCCAAATTGCGCGAGTACAACAACTTCAAACTGCAGATCGTCGCCGTCGACGCGTTGGCACGATACCTTCAATCGGCCGTGGCCGCAACGGGCGATCCGGACATGACCGAGGCGTCCCGCCTGGTCCGCAACGTCAACGGCAATCGCGCCTACATCAGCGGCTGGAGCATGTACCTCGTCAACTCGACGATGGACGAAGAGTTCAACAAGGGCAACCAGAACTTCCAATTGAACTGGCTGAAGTATAAGTTGGAATTCTTGGCCAGCGCCATGCTCGACATCAAACTGCATACGCAGAATATGTCGGTGAGCGAAGCGGAGACGATGTTGCAGCGTCAGGTGTTCATGGAAACCGGCGCCGTGGCTTCGGCCGTGCGGTCGATCCAGTTGAAACCGACGGACATCGCCATCGCTTACATTGGCTCCAAACAGTGGCTGCGAGTGAGGACTCGTTACCAGGAGATCACCACGGACTTCAAGTTCAGCTCCTTCCACACCAAGGCTCTCAGCGCGGGCCCGCTGCCTCCGGCTGAGTTGGTTTACTTGACGACCGAGGGCCAAGGCCGCTTGGAGTAGCGGTCAACACACCCTGAAGAAGCGTTCTAAAGGCGTCGACCCCGCGGTTGACGCCTTTTTCGTTTGAAGGCTGTTGGCCCTAAAACTGGAATCCGCCGCGGCGCAGCAGTTCGATGTGCTTGTCGAATACGCTCTTCGCCGCGGCGGCAGGCCGCACCGCCATGGATCGTGCCGGCGGCGGGACCGCCGGGGCTTCAGCGGGGGTCTCAAGGGAAACAGCAGGAGCCGCTGCCGTGACTGTGCGGTCCGGAGTTCCGAACCCCAGGTAAGGGTTGTAGACGTAGTCGAGCGAGAACGGCCCGGGGATCCTGAGGTTCTGGGCGACGGAGTAGGCCGGGTCGAGACCCCATTGGCCTGTCCCGATCATGTTTCTCTTGCGAGAGCGATTGTCGTGCCAACCCCAGAAGGGCTTGGCCTTGTTCTCGCTAGCTGTGCGCCCCAGGAACGAGCCGGCGATGTCGCGGTAGGGCGTGCGGGGCCGGTTCCGGGCCGGAATATAAACATAGTAGGCGTCGAAGGTTCCATCTTCGCGGGCGCTGCTCAGTTGAGAGCGCAGCCACCAGTGGTCATAGATCTCCAGCAACTCGTAGCCGACTTCGCGGTCGTCCGGGGTCCGGGGGCGCTCGGCTTGGCCTTTGTATACGTAAGTAACTCCCGTGCCTTCCGTGAATTTTCCTGACTCCAGGGTAAACCGCGAGTGGCTCGACGTTGAGCCGTACACGCCGTGTCCGCCGGACTCGATGAAGACGACGGGATGGCTTTCTTCCCAGAGTTCGATTCCGCCGTCGATGTTATGGATGCCGGACCGGATTGAGGAATCGGCGACGTGCGAGTAGACGTTGTTGTGCGCCAGCGTCTCCATGACCTGCAGCGAGCCGAAGGGAGTACCGTCTTTGCGGATGGTGAGGATGAGGCCTTCGTTGTCGTTCTCGTGGCAACTGCCGGCGACGCACTTGTCGGAGTAGTCACGCGGATGAAACATGTTGTAGATGAGGAACCAGTGAGTCTCGGTTTCCATCGCCTCGTAGTAGACGTAGGCTTGCGAGGAGCCCACGAAAGCATCCTCCCAGTTGTCGGCGCCTTGCCAGTCGCCGTCCAGATCGAAGCGAGCGAGGTAGTCCGCTTTCGGCGTGAACCAGGTTTCTTGCGCGACGAAGGGGGCCCAGTGTTCAGCGAGTGCGCGGTAGGGATAAGTCGAGGGCGCTTCAGCGGGAAACGATGTGCTTTCGTCAGGGCGCAGACTAGGGGCGGCGGCATCGACGGTAATCTTGAGCGAAGCTTCGACGCCGTTCAACGAGGCGCGGATCTCGTATTCGCCGGCCTCGGGCGGCGCGGTGTAGAGAACGGCGTCCTGCAGGATGAACTGCGCGCTGGCGCGTCCGAATAGGATGGAACTCAAACCCTGGCTGGGCGCCTCGTAGAAACCCTCGATTTCCTCGCCTTGGAAGCGAAAAGGCTTGCTGAGCCAACCGGAATTCTCGGCCGCGAGGCTAAACGTCGCTCCGTCGAGCCGCAGCCTAGTGCGCTCATCCACGTCGTTGCCGTAGTACAAAGCCTGAATCGGAATGCTGTCGAGCGGCCGGATAGCGACGTCGGGAGGGTCGGCGCGCAGGACGAGTTCCGTCAGGGCAAGCTGCTGGGCCA
>CAMPKL010000028.1 GCA_946887065.1 uncultured Bryobacterales bacterium | reverse complement strand
AACCGGCGCAAGAACATCGACGGAGTGTTGCAAGCCCTGGCCCAGATCGGCGATGCGCCCACACCCTGGGCCGACGGATTGCTGGCCATTCACCGCAAGCTGCTCGGCTTGTTGGAAACCCAGGATGTAAAGCCCATCGCCACCTTGGGCGAAGCTTTTGATCCCGCTCTTCACGAAGCCGTGGGGTCGGTGTCGAGCGACGAGCATGAACCGGGCGTAGTCGTTGAGGAAGTACAGCGTGGCTACCGATGGGGTGACGAACTGCTCAGGCCCGCGCGCGTTCGAGTGGCACAGTGAATTTGAGATGGCGCCCCGTGAATCGGTTATGTGCGATGGGCCGCAATTCCGCCCAGAATAGCTCCCGGAGGATGGCCTGCCACCGCCTCCCGCTGGCGCGTGACCGCCGTTCGGGAGGACAGCGATGGCAGTGAAGTTTAAGGACTACTACGAGGTTCTTGGAGTTCCCAGGGCAGCCACGACGGACGAGATCCGGAAGGCCTACCGCAAACTCGCCCGCGAGAATCACCCCGACGTAGTACCGAACGACAAGTCAGCCGAAGAAAAATTCAAAGAGATCAACGAAGCGTACGAGGTTCTGTCCGACGCGGACAAACGGAGCCGCTATGACCGCCTTGGACAAAACTGGAAGGCGGGAGCCGACTTTACCCCGCCGCCTGACTGGCAAGAACCACGCGGCGACTTTCGGGGTTTCAATGATTTTTTTGGCGCCGGCTCCAACGGGTTTAGCGACTTTTTCGAGAGCCTGTTCGGGGGCGGCGGCTCGTCGCGCTTCGGATCCGGTTTCCGGATGAGGGGTTCCGATGTCGAGGCCGAGATCCACTTGTCGCTCGAAGAGGCTCATCGCGGCACGGCGCGAAAAATAACGCTTCAAGCTGCCGAGCCTTGTCCGGATTGCCAGGGGAACGGGTCGAAGGACGGCAAGACCTGCCCGACGTGTCGCGGCGCGGGCATTGTCCGGCGACCCAAATCCCTAGACGTGACGATCCCGGCGGGAGTTCGAGACGGCTCCGTGATCCGGCTTGCGGGGCAAGGCGAGCTTGGCTCTCAGGGAGCGCCCGCGGGCGATCTTCTGCTCCATGTGCGATTAGAGCCGCACCGTCTATTCGAAAGAGTTGGCAGTGATGACATTGAGATCGAACTGCCGGTTGCTCCATGGGAGGCCGCGCTGGGTGCAGAAGTCACCGTGCCGACGCTGGAGCAACCTGTGGTGCTGACGATTCCGGCCGGCACGCAAGGCGGCAGGAGGCTGCGGTTGCGGGGGCAGGGACTCCAAAAGCGTGGCGGCGGCCGCGGCGACCTGTACGTAAGAATCAAGATTGTTGTCCCAACGAAGATGACCTCAAAAGAGAAAGATCTCTTCAAGGAGCTTGCGACCGAATCCAGGTTCAACCCCAGGGAATGGCTTGCGGCGGTTGGCTAGAGCCGGGTCCAGCGACCTGGCGCCGATGTTGGCGTTGTGAGCTCAAAACGAATTTCCAATGATGCCGGACGACCTGTTTCGGGAAAGCCTCCTTATCGTCGCGGTGTGCGCTGTCGCCGTCGTGGTATTTGTCCGCCTGAATCTGCCGGCGCTGCTGGGGTATCTCATTGCCGGACTCATCGTTGGCCCCCATGGCCTGCGCATCCTTACCGCCAGCGAGGGGGTGCGCTTCCTGGCCGAGCTTGGCATTATTTTTCTGCTGTTCATGATCGGTCTCGAGTTCTCGCTTTCCAAGATGATCGCTGCCCGGCGGATCGTCTTCGGCGTCGGTGGGCTGCAGGTCGCTTTGACCGCATTCGTTTTCTTCCTCGGCGCGATGCTATTCGGCTTCGACGTCCGGTCCGCGATCATTCTGAGTGGCGTGGCGGCCTTCTCCTCCACGGCGGTCGTTGTCAAACAGCTCGCTGATCAGAATGAACTCGCGGCGCCCCACGCGCGCCTTACCGTCGGCGTTCTGTTGTTTCAGGATCTGGCCGCCCTGCCGTTCCTCGTTCTGGTCGACACCTGGAGGGCTGGCCGGCTGCCGGACGCGCCTGGGATCGTTTGGCAACTCTTGGTTGCGGCCGTGGCCTTTGCTTTCGTAGCGATGGTGGCGCACTTCCTTTTTCGGCGCGTACTGGCCACGGTGGCACAGCTCCGGTCCAACGAACCGATGCTGCTGAGTGTCCTGGCGCTCGCCTTGGGCACGGCCTTCGCGACCTACCGGCTGGGCCTTTCTCCACCCATCGGCGCGTTCCTTGCCGGCATGATTATTGGTGAAACCGACTTGCGGCATCAAGTGGAACACGACCTCCGGCCATTTCGCGACCTGCTTGTAGGCCTGTTCTTCGTCACTGTCGGCATGGAACTGGATGTTTCGGTTGTGGCCAGCCAACCGGAGATAGTCTTGGTCTGGCTAGTGCTTCTTGTCGGCAAGGGCGTCCTCATCGCTGGACTTATCCGGTCGCTCGGGTGGCCTTCCCAGGTCGCAGCCCAAGCAGGCGCCTGCTTGGCCCAGGGCGGCGAGTTCGGCCTACTTCTGTTGACGCTTTCGTTGAGTACAGGGCTCATCGCTCAAGCCGTCGGTCAGCCGGCTCTCGTAGCGGTCACCCTCTCGATGGGCCTGGCGCCGTTAGTGATCGAGCGGAAGGAGTGGCTTGCGCGCCGCATTGGCAGACGGAATCGTCGCTCCCTCGGGACGAGCGACCAAGAGGCAAAACTCTGACGTCCTGAAAGGTCGCTGGCGCTTCAGTGATGCGCATTCGCCGGTGTGGCGGCTGTGCAACCCCCGCTGAGCTCAGTTCGAGGCCATCTGTGTGCGCAATGTGGGGCGCGCTCGCTTGGCGGCCACGGAATGAATCATCATCAGTTCGCCGACGTTTTCCAATGTCATCATGCCCACCAGCCGGCCCCGGGCGTCGACGACCGGAAGCGCCGGGCAGTCGCAGCCTTGCATAAGGCGAAACGCGTCATCGAAGCTGGCGTCCTGGCGAACCAGTGGGATATCGCGGCGCATGACGTCCACGACCGCCAGGTCGGGACCGCCCCGGTGCAGGGCTCGGATCATGTCATCCCGCGTCAGCACACCGTACACAAGGCCGGCTCGGTCGACCACGGGGAATTCATGTTGAGCCGTGCGCAACAGCGCATCTACGGCATCGCCGACCGTGGAGCTGGCGTCCAGCGTGATGAACTTGGTCAGCATTGCGTCGGAAACCGACACCCATCCCGAAAGATCTTTCAGGCTGGCGAGAGCGGCTTCTTGCGACGCTGCCAGATAGAGAAACAAAGCGATAAAGATCAGCATCGGATTGCTGAACAGACCGAGGAAGCCGAAAAGAAATGCGAACCCCTGCCCGATGACTGCGGCGATTCTCGTTGCCCGCCCGTAAGACAGCTTTGTTGCTAGTAGTGCGCGCAGGACCCGCCCTCCGTCCATCGGGAATGCGGGGATCAGGTTGAACAGAACGAGCAGAATGTTCACGCTCGCAAGCCTGGTGGCGACGTTGTTCTCGGCGCCCTCCAAAATCAGCAGTTGCGACAGGCTTAAAGGGCTCCCGGCCCAAAGGATGAGGAAGAAGGCGATCACGACGTTGACCGCCGGCCCAGCCAACGCCACTGCAATCTCCTGCGCCGGCTTATCCGGCATACGCTGTAAGCGAGCGACGCCTCCGATCGGGAGCAACGTAATATCCGGGGTCGGAATTCCGAACCTTTTGGCCATCAGCGCGTGGCCCAACTCGTGCAGCAGCACGCAAAGGAACAAGAGCAGGATGAATAATAACCCGAAGACCGCCGCCTCTGCACCACCCGCGCGGTAGTATGCGAAGCCAATCCATGCCAGGAATAGCAGGAATGTAATGTGAATCCGGATTTCTGTCCCGGCGATACGACCGATCTTCACTGACCAACTCATATTCTTCCCCTCGCTTGCTGTGTTGGCTGTCGACGTTGTTGACTCTCCGCGGAGAACGGCTGGAAGGAGATCATCAAAGGTACGCCCATAGCGGATTTATACATGAACCAAACGTTGCGAAACTCCACTAGCAAACCAAGTACCAATAAGTCTCCGCGACTAATCCGCACCCGTTAGGCTTTTCGGTTTCGGCGGCATTCTACGCGTAGACGGGCTCTGTCGACTGGTCGACGACCCCGCCGCCTCGCAGGATTTGCCGGCCATATTTTCCCCTTCAAAACAGGGAAGGAATCAACTTCTGCAGCCGTCCGTTCAGGTGGCGCCAAACCTGCAGAGGCTCGATTGTCTGCATGGGCTTCTTTTGCCCCGGAGCGAAGTCTGTTTCGCCGAGGCGAGGCATTTACTGTTTGGAACAGTCGGGAGAGTAGAAAGATATGAAGAATCATATGCCGAAGACGTGTGCATCCATCCTGCTCCTTTCCATGGTTACAGCCGCATGGTTACAGGCGGCTCCACCAGCGTCCGAAAACGACCAATCCAGGTTGGAACGGCAAATTCGCCATGAGCTGGTAATGCTGCCGTTCTACGGGGTGTTTGACAACTTAATGTTCAAGGCGGAAGGCTCGAACGTCACTCTGATGGGGCAGGTAACGCGGCCCACTTTGAAAGCGGACGCTGAGCGGGCCGTGATGCGGGTCGAAGGGGTGCAGACAGTCGACAATCAGATCGAGGTGCTGCCGGTTTCACCCAACGACGACCGCATACGACTAGCGACGTACCGGGCCATCTATGGGCACACCGGACTGGACCGGTACGCATTGCGGGCAGTCCCACCAATTCACATCATCGTCAAGAACGGCCACGTGACGTTGGAGGGAGTTGTCGCGAGCGAAGCAGACAAGAACCTCGCGGGCATCCAGGCCAACGGAGTCAGCGGCGTGTTCTCGGTGACGAATAATCTTCGCGTCGAGAAAGAGTAGGCCATGCCAGGCACAACGACAACCAGTTCTCAGGCGGGCAACGGGCGCGCCCTTCAAACAAGCTGCTCATACCAACACACTAAAGGAGGAAATACGATGGGTGCACTACTTCGATGGGATCCGGTCCGTTGGGACCCAGTCAAAGAAATGGAAGAGATCGGGGAGCGGTTCAATCGCGTCTTCGGCCGGCTCCCGGCGCGGCGCGAGAATGGCCGTGAGTCGATGACGGTCGCGGACTGGATGCCCGCGGTCGACATCACGGAGGATGACCGGGAATACGTCATCAAAGCCGAGATTCCGGAAGTCAACAAGAAGGACGTCAGAGTCACCGTGCAGGAAGGCGTACTGACAATTCAGGGCGAGCGCAAGATAGAAAAAGAAGAGAAGGACATACGCTTCCACCGCGTCGAACGCGCGTATGGAAGCTTTGTGCGCTCCTTTACCCTCCCTGAAGACGTCGACGGAGACAATGTGAAGGCCGAGTTCAAAGACGGTCTTTTGCTGATCCATTTGGCGAAGTCGGAAAAGCCGAAACCTAAGGCTGTGGAAGTTAAGGTGGCGTGATCCGCCACCCCTGAGTACTGGCGGTCCCTGCGAAGCTGCGGCGGCACGCCGAGTGGGCAGGGTCCGCGGCACGCGACGAGTCGAGGCACAACCGGTTGCCTGCCTCCCTTTCGGGAGAAGCCCAGCTGGAGCCCGCGCGGAAGCTGCTTCGCGAGGTACGCCGCCGTTTTCTTGGAGGTCTGTGATGGATGCCAACCGGCTCACGGAGAAAATGCAGGAAGCATTGCGCTCCGCGCAATCGAAAGCCATTCGGAACGGTCACCAGCAACTAGATGTAGAGCATCTGCTTGCGGCGCTTCTGGAGCAGGAGGGCGGACTTGCCCAGGCGATCTTAGCCAAGTCCGTCTTCTCAACGGATCGGCTGGAACAGCGGCTGGAAGAAGAACTCAATCGGATGCCGAGGGTGGCGGGGCCGACGGGGGCGCCGCCCGACCAGGTTCACGTCACCGCGCGGCTGAACCGGATTCTCGTAGATGCCGAAGACGAGGCCCGGAGGCTCAAGGACGAGTACATTTCGGTGGAGCACGTCCTGCTTTCAATGACCGACGACAAGGGTCCTGCGGGAAAGCTACTCACGGAAATGGGAGCTACCCGGGAGCGGTTTAACCAAGCGTTGCGCGAAGTGCGCGGCAACCAGCGCGTTAGTTCGCCGACGCCGGAGACCACCTATCAGTCGCTTGAACGTTACGGACGCGACCTGACGGAACTCGCCCGTCAGGGCAAGCTAGATCCGGTCATCGGTCGCGACGATGAAGTCCGTCGCGTGATCCAGGTTCTGTCCCGCCGCACGAAGAACAATCCTGTCCTGATTGGCGAGCCTGGCGTCGGCAAGACGGCGATCGTCGAAGGTCTGGCGCAGAGGATCGTCCGTGGCGACGTGCCCGAGAGCTTGACGGACAAGCGGATTGTCGCGCTCGACATGGGCTCGCTGATCGCGGGCGCCAAATACCGTGGTGAATTCGAAGAACGCCTTAAAGCCGTCCTGAAGGAAGTCCAGGAGTCGGAAGGCGGTATCTACCTGTTCATTGACGAGCTTCATACCGTGGTCGGCGCCGGCAAGAGCGATGGAACGATGGACGCCGGAAACCTGCTCAAACCAATGCTGGCGCGCGGCGAGTTGCATTGCATCGGCGCCACCACTCTGGCCGAATACCGCAAGCACATCGAGAAAGACGCCGCCCTGGAACGACGCTTCCAGCCCGTGATGGTGGACCAGCCTTCGGTCGAGGACACAATCTCGATCCTGCGTGGACTGAAGGACCGCTACGAGGTCCACCATGGCGTCCGAATCAAGGATTCCGCACTCGTGGCCGCCGCGATCCTCTCCAACCGCTATATACCCGACCGCTTTCTGCCTGACAAAGCCATCGATCTGGTCGATGAGGCCGCTGCCAAGCTCCGTACCGAGATCGACTCCATGCCGACCGAGCTCGATGAGACCCTGCGCCGGGTGATGCAACTAGAAATCGAACGCGAAGCGTTGAAAAAGGAAAAGGATAAGGCATCGAAAGATCGGCTGGCCAAGCTCGAAAAGGAACTCGCCGACCTGAAGGCGAACTCAGACGCCCTGAAAGCCAGATGGCAGAGCGAGAAACGCGCCGTGCAGCGCCTGCGTGCGGTTCGTCAACAAATCGAACAGGTCAAGATCGAGATAGAAAAAGCTGAGCGGGAGTACGACCTCAACAAGGCAGCCGAACTCAGGTACGGCAAGCTGGTGCAGTTGGAGAATCAGCTCAACTCCGAATCAGAGAGTCTCGCCAAGAAGCAGTCTGTGTCCCCTCTCATCAAGGAAGAAGTAGACGAAGAGGACATCGCCCAGGTTGTGAGCCGCTGGACCGGCATCCCGGTATCGAAACTGCTGGAAGGCGAAATCGACAAGCTCCTTCACCTCGAAGACGAACTTCACAAGCGAGTGGTGGGACAGAACGAAGCCGTAGAGGCGGTTGCGGAAGCAGTAGTGCGCGCCCGATCCGGCGTGAAGGACCCCAATCGCCCCATCGGGAGCTTCATCTTTCTCGGTCCGACCGGCGTCGGCAAAACTGAACTGGCGCGCGCCGTCGCCGAGCTCCTTTTTGATGATGAGCGCGCCATGGTCCGCATCGATATGTCCGAGTACCAGGAAAAGCACACAGTCGCACGGTTGATAGGAGCACCCCCTGGATACGTCGGATTTGAGGAAGGCGGCCAGATCACCGAAGCTGTGCGTCGCCGGCCCTACTGCGTCATCTTGTTCGACGAGATCGAGAAGGCGCATCACGATGTGTTCAACGTCATGCTCCAGATTCTCGACGACGGCCGTCTGACCGACGGCCAGGGACGCACCGTGGACTTCAAGAACACGATCATCGTCATGACGTCCAACATCGGCAGCCAACGGATTCTAGAATCTAGCGGGGCGATCGACGGCTCGGACTACGAGCGCATGAAGGAAACCGTATTAGAGGAGGTCCGACGGTTCTTCCGGCCGGAGTTCCTGAACCGCGTCGACGAGGTCATCGTCTTCCACGCCTTGTCGGAAGAGCACTTGATGCGAATTGTCGATATTCAGTTGCGACAGGTGCGAGCGAGACTCGCTGAGCGTCACATTGAGATCGAATTAACACAGGAGGCACGCCGGTATTTGGTTCGCGTCGGATATGACTCCTCTTACGGAGCGCGCCCGTTGAAGCGAGCTATTCAAAAACATCTCGAAACACGGCTCGGCCGGTTGCTCTTGCAAGGGCAAATCCGTGACGGACAAACGGTGCGGATCGATCATGATCAGGCCTCGGATCAATTGACCTTCATGCCGCAGACGGCCCCCATGCCAGCCTCCGAGGCCGCTGTCGCGTCATGACCCGAACACCGGCAGCTTCCGCTAGACCGTTCGCTCGGCGAGGAAGGCAAGCGGGTAGGCAGGAACATCAATCATGCGGGGTCAGCCCTGTTGCGGATATAAGATCACGATGAATACAAGAAGGCACGAATTGACAGTCTGGCGCAGGGAGCATTGGCTTCTTCCCCTTGAGGATCTGGCCCGCTCCGCCGGCCTCCATCCAGATCTAGTGGCAAGGCTCGTCGATTTTGGACTGATTGAGCCTTCTGTGCACATCGCAGCGCGTCCGCTGTTTACTGGGTCGACGATCGAGCGGCTTAGATGCATCATGCGTCTGCGGCGCGACCTTGGAGTCAACCTGGCCGGAGTCGCAGTGATCTTGGATTTGAGGGAGCAAATCGGAGCTTTGAGAAAAGAGCTAACCGGGCTAAGGCAAAACCGAGTTCAACCCCGAGGACGCAGCGACGGTCCCCTTTCCGAGACGTTGCTGCCGCGGCATCCGCAGCAAGATGGCAAGCGCTAGGGGCGAGCGCATGTTTCCGATCGGCGACACTATCCCCAGCCGGAACCCTCCGATCACGACCTGGCTGTTGATCCTTGCCAACTGCACGGTGTTCCTTTTTGAGTTGATGATGTCTGAGCCTGAGCTGGTGCGGTTCTTCCATCTGTTTGGAATCATCCCTGTCCGTTTTGCCAACCCGGATTCCGCCGTATGGAGCAGCTTTCCGATCGAACACTACTGGCCGTTTTTCACCAGCATGTTTCTGCATGGCGGGTGGTTGCACATTATTGGCAATATGTGGACGCTGTGGATTTTCGGAGACAACGTCGAGGACCGCATGGGCCCGATCCGCTTCCTGGCCTTTTATCTTTTGTGCGGATTGGCGGCCGGCATTGTTCATCTGCTCACGAATCCGCTGTCCACGATCCCTACAGTCGGAGCCTCTGGCGCTATCGCGGGTGTCCTCGGCGCCTATTTCTATCTTTTCCCCTCCTCCCGCGTGATCGTTATATTTCCGACCCTGGTCCTCCCTCTCTTCCTCTATTTGCCTGCCGTTGTCTATCTCGGAATTTGGGCCTTTACACAGTTTTTCGCCGGCGCTCTATCGTTGGCGTCCGAACAGGACGTCGGAGGTGTTGCCTGGTGGGCTCACGTCGGCGGATTTGTTGCTGGAGTTTTCTCGCACTTTGCCTTCGTCCGTCGCCGGGGTGACTACCGGCCGGCTTCGCGTGACGAGTACGCGCAAGAGGGCGCTTGGCTGCCGGAACGTCATTGGAGGGAAAGCTGATGTCGCCAACCGAATTGATCTGGATATTCTTCCTGTTCTCGGCACTGCAACCGGTTCTCAAGCAGCGTTTCCTGGACGCCTCGCGCCAGCGCCTGATCGCAAAAATTGAGCGGCAGCGAAATTCACGGGTCATTCTCCTCGCGCACCGCCAGGAGACGATGAGCATCTTGGGTTTCCCTGTTTTTCGATACATCGATGTGAATGACTCAGAAGAGGTGCTGCGCGCGATTCACCTTACCGACCCGGCGGTGCCTTTGGATATCGTGCTCCATACACCCGGCGGCCTGGTACTAGCATCCCTTCAGATCGCACGCGCCATCCATAAGCATCCGGGCAAGGTAACTGCTTTCGTACCGCATTATGCGATGTCCGGGGGCACTCTTATCGCTCTTGCCGCCAACGAAATTGTGATGAGCGAATATGCCGTCCTCGGGCCCGTCGATCCGCAACTGGGCCAGTTCCCGGCCGCCTCCATTTTGAAGGCCGTCAAAAGCAAACCCGTAGAAAAAGTGGATGATCAGACTCTCATCCTGGCCGATCAGTCGGAAAAGGCTATCGCGCAAGTGCGCGAGAGCGTGCGGGAATTGCTCGCTGACAAACTCTCGCCCGAGAAGGCAGAGGAGGTCGCTCCGTTGCTCTCTGAGGGTACCTGGACCCATGACCACCCCATCACCTTCGAGGCCGCCAAGCGCTTCGGCCTTCCCGTAAGTTCCAAGATCCCTCCAGAGTTTTTGGACTTGATGAGCCTCTACCCTCAGCCCGTCCGCCGCCAGCCGACCGTGGAGTACCTGCCAGAGCGGCGCAGTGTCGAGAAAGCAGACGGTTAGAGTGGGGTGCTCTCCAGTGGGCCTGTTCGAGAAACCGGCTGCTTTTACTGCCGCGCGTCCGGCCCCGTCGCTGGACCCGATCGTTCAATTGGTATCCGTTGCTCCAAGCATGGTCGACGACTAGACGTACATTGTCGAGTAATCGACGCGGGCCGGCACGTTGCCCGGCTTCGAAGACCAAGAACCCGTATCGCATCAATCAAAAACTCGCTTCGAGAGCCGGCTGGCTTATTGGTATCCGAGTTGCTTCTGACTCCTAGAGTCAGGCGGCACACGCGTAGCCGATGGCCTTGATGAGCCCGTCGGAGTCGCCTGAAGCGTTGGCTCGGGTCCTTGGAACTAGCGGAGGGGCGAGCGTTTCGCCGCCGGCGGCTCCCTGGGATGTCTGCTGAAGAGATCAGGATAGGTTAGGCCGAAGGAGGAATGAAGTTATGAAAACGAGAACGGTATTTACATTCTTGGCTACGCTCATTATCGCTTACGTGTTGACGCCCCGGAACGTCGACGCCGATGAGTTCGACAAGAAGACGATCATAACCACGAACGCCCCGATCAAGATCCCGAACAACACGGTCTTGCCGGCTGGGAAGTACATGATCAGGCTCTTCGATACCCAAGGAACCCGCAACATTGTTCAGGTGTTCAACGAGGATGGCACCCGGATCTACGCCACTTTCCTCGGAATACCCAACTATCGTCTCGAACCAAGCGACGAAACCGTAATCACGTTTTGGGAAACGCCAAGTGGTGAACCCTTGGCTCTGCGCTCGTGGTTCTATCCGGGCGACACATATGGCCTGGAGTTCCCGTATCGAAGGAGATACGCGCGGGAAATCGCCGAGGGATCAGGGAAGAACGTGCCGACAATCTACTCGGACTCTTCGCAGCCCAATGAACTGAGGACCGCCCGCGTTGGCGCCACAATGCCCGACGGCAATGAGACGGAGCTGGACTCAGGGGCCTACTCGACGCCTGCCAGCGGCGCGAATAGCCAGCGTGACGAGTGATTGCGGCGCGAAGGCTGCTCGCCTGCCTGAGTTTGGGGTATCCGCGAGATGTGCATCGCGTGAACGCCCGGGGTTTCCTGCGGTGTCCCGGTTGGCCGGTGTTCCCCTCGCGCTGTTTCCTGCTGCTGTCGGCATTGCGTATGCGCAACAGCCGGCTGCAGCAGGGGACCAGACCAAAACCGGTACATAATTTCGACTGACGTCAATCTTGTCATTCTGGACGTCGTCATCTCGGATCACCGGGGACCGTCCCATCTCAGGCCTCAGACCCTGCAGCCGTGGACGCGCGAGTTCGCAGCAGCGGAACGTAAGCTGAGACACCTCGAATGTTAAACTGCAGCAGATGGGGTCGGCAGGCATAGCGGTATCCGGCAAGCAAGTCCGATCAGGCGCGGGCGGCGTTAGCGTAGCTTCCGGTCAGTTGATTAGCCGCGCCGAGTTTGCCTATGTTTCCGTGCGAGATCGGATTCTCAAAGGGGAGTTGCCGCTCGGCGCCCGATTGTCGCGGAGGAATCTCGCCGTAGAGTTGGACATGAGCCTGATTCCCGTGGCCGAGGCCCTGCAGCGGCTGGAATCGGAAGGCCTCGTTGAGAGTCGGCCACGAGTTGGCACCCGTGTGTACCGGCCTTCCCCCGAAGACGTCCGAGGCCGCTATGAAGTTCGCGAAGCGCTGGAATCACAGGCAGCCCGGTTGTTCGCCGAGAAGGCGAGCAGACGAGAAAAAGAGGAGTTGCAAGAAATGGCGTCCAAGATGGACGCTATCAATAACCTTCACTCCCAAGAGGAGCAGGATTCACGCGAATACCTCTATGAGTCGCACCGTTTTCATGCGCACTTGCACATGCGGATTGTGCAGTGCACGGGATGCCCGGCCTTGGGTCGAGCCGTCGAACGCAACCATGTGATGATGTTCAACTGGCTCTTTGATGTAGCATCCAACAGGCCGCCGCTGCCGCCTACGTTTCATCGCGACTTGATCGCAGCGCTCTGCAGCGGTGATCCCGAAAAAGCCGATCGTGCAATGCGAGAGCACGTTCGCTATGGTTTGGGTGCGGTCCTCGCGCAGATCTAGCTTGCCGTCGGCCAACTGGCCTCGGCTCTCCAATGCCCCGAACAAAATCGCGCGCCTGGCCCAGTTGAGTGCTGGGCTGAGGCGCGGTTGAGGATTAAGGGTTGAGGGTTAGAAATTCAGCTTCAGCCCGAACTGGATGATCCGCGGATCGCCAGCAAAGGAGTGCGTCGAGGTGATCTTCCCGAAGCCGCCGCTGGAAGCGTTGGTATTCGGATTGGCAAAATTTGTTTGGTTGAAGATGTTGAAATATTCCGAACGGAGTTGAACGTTCACCCGTTCGGTGACCTGGAAATTCTTGAACAGGCCCATGTTCCAGGAGTACTGGCTGGGACCTGTGAGAATGCCGATGCCGGCTGTGCCAAAGGAGTTGAGCGGGTTGATGGCAAATGCCGCGGAGTTAAAACCGATACGCTTGTCGGCGTCATCGGGCGCTTCTAGGGGCGCACCGGTGAGAATCGCGCGGTCCCTGCCGATGCCAGTAAGAGAGTTATCGCGACCGCTAGTAATGGTGAGCGGTTGACCAGTTTGGTAGTCGGCAAGGCCGGTCCACTGCCAGCCGTTGATGACATGTTTGACAACTGCGTTTTCTGAAGCAAGCGTCGGCAGTTCCCAAACCCACGACATCACAATGCGATGCCGGTGATCGATGCTCAGGGGCCCGCGGCGGTAGGTATCCCCGCCGGGAAGGAACCAAGGCACCACTTCATCGCCGTAGTTGCCCAAGGCTTTCGACCAGGTGTAGGCCCCGCGGAACGTGACTCCCCGTGAGAAGCGTTTGATGAGCGTCAACTGCATCGAGTGATAGCTCGAATGCCGGTCCTCGGTGTACTGCGTGACGTTGCCCAAAGGCAAGAAGGGCCGCCTTGAGTCAGTAGTCGAGGTCGAAGCTCCCAAGGCAGGCTGCGCCGCATTGAGTTGATATTCTTGCCGGCCGAAGTTGGAGGAGGAACCAACATAGGCGGCGCGAGCGAGCCACTGCGGCATGATCTCGCGCTCCAGGGTCATGTTCCAGTTGTATTGTAATGGCGTATCCTGACGACCGTCGTAAGTCGTCGCCAGCACTGGCGTCGGGAACACCGCATCGGCGGCGCCGATCTGGTCGACCGTAATTTTGTTGAAGTCGTCGCGACCGCGATACGGATCGGAGAACGGGCCTTGGGGCCGCGTCACGCTGAGACGAAGGCTCCAGGGCGGACCGTTGACGCCGCCGTTGTTGAACTCGCCCAGCAAGTGCTGGTCAAAGAACATGCCGAAGCCACCGCGTATGCTGGTCCTGCCGTCGGAGGTTAACGAATAAGCGAAGCCCAGGCGCCCCCCGAAGTTGTCGTTGTCGGCGACAGCTCCGTCCTCGGGCACGCCGGGATCGCCGCGGAAGAGCAGCCCTGGAGGCGCGTTCTCAAACCTGCCGCTTTGCACTCCGCTCTGGTAGTCGGAAATCCGGAATTGCGCAAAACGCCCGACATCGTCGTGCCAGGGAGGAGTCGGCTCGTAGCGCATGCCCAGATTGACCGTCAGGCGTGAATTGACCTTCCAGTCATCCTGGACGTAGAGCGCTATATAGTTGGCGCGGAAGTTCTTGTACTCGCCCGTTCCGTGATCGAAAGTATCGATGGCTCCCAGGAAAAAATCCGCCTGCGCGGATTTCGAAGCGTTGCCGCGGAAGATGAAGTGGCCATTCCTTCTGAACTCGTTCTCAATATCAATCCGTTGGTGAGAGATCTCGCCGCCGAATTGAATCGTGTGGTTGCCCT
>CAMPKL010000027.1 GCA_946887065.1 uncultured Bryobacterales bacterium | reverse complement strand
GCCTGCAGCAAGCGTCCGCCGAAATAACCGCCGACCGCGCCGGCGCCGACTGTGAGAATGCGCATTGTCTAGCTTCGATGTCCGACCAGTAGGGAACGATGCAACTCCGGAAACTCCACCATAGCGAAAGACCGCAACAATCTTGTGGGCATTATTGAGCCGGCACGGGCCTATAATCATCAGCGATGGCGGCGGCTTTACGGTTGCGCGCGGATCTATGGCGTCCTATCGCCGTCGCGGCGATCTGCGCGGCAACTGCGGCCAGCGCCCTGGGGCAATCGCCGCCGACTCGACGCTACATCGAGGGCGAGACCGATCGATACGAACTGCGCGTCCGGGTCGCCGGCGCCCCAAGCGAGTTGTTCGGCGTCTCCGAGCATCAAGTCGTCCGCGAAAACGGCAGTCTTCTCGAACGCATCCATTGGATGCGCGCCGTCGAGACGACGGCAGGCGACCTAAGCGACCTTGCCCAAGCGAGCGGCCCTTTCGAGTTGACTCTTGATTTTCAATCTCCGCCGATGACGGCGCCCGCCGTAGGGAATCCGGCGATCCAAATGTTGGTGGACAGTCTGCAGCAAATCTACGCGGCGCTGAACCCCACGCTGGGCCTGTCGCAATTAGCGGCCCCCGGCGATGTCGTGGAAAGCGCGGCGCCGTATGTGGAGGATGGCTTTGCGGGACGTGGGCAAAGCCTGAAACGCCGGGCCGCCTCGTTGACGTTCACATTCGTTTCCGCCGACGCCGAAGAAGCCGTGATCCGTACTGTTTTTTCTGCGCCGCTCACACCGCCGTGGGAACCGTTGCGAGGCTGGATGCAGGCGGATTGCGACGGACGTCCAGGCAGCTTCGAAGAGCTTGTCGTTGCGGATGAGGGATTCGTTGCGGCTTGGGGCTGCGAGAGCGCGCAGGTCACGGCTCGCACCTCGATCGCGACCGGCAAGATCCTGCGCGCGGATCTTGAGTCCAGCTCCCGATTCCAGCGCCGTTGGTGCACGGATGAATCGCTGGACCAGTGCGGCAAGATTGAGAGCGGCGCAATGAGCATGAGCGCAACGCTGTTGCTCAAAAAGCCGGACCGGCCGCTGCCGCCGGACCGGCTCACCGTCAATCCCGCGGATGGTCTTGAGTACGCCAAGGCGCCCGCCGGCAGCTTCCAGATGGGCTGCGTGCCCGACGATGAGGAGTGCTATCCGCGAGAAGAGCCGCGCCACACGGTCAGGATCAGCAGGCCGTTTTGGATTGGGCGAACGGAGGTGCCGGTCCAGGCGTACGAACGGTTCGTTGCAGCCGCCGGCCGGGAGATGCCGCCGGAGCCACAAGGGCTGCCGGACTTCAACGACGGCTGGATGAAGAAGAGTCACCCGATGGTGAAAGTGACTTGGGATGAAGCGCGAGCCTACTGCGCGTGGGCGGGAGGCCGCTTGCCGACCGAGGCCGAATGGGAATACGCGGCTCGCGGCGGCGAGGACGGACTGAAGTATCCGTGGGGCAACGAGCGCAGCCATGAAGAGGCGAACTATTGGCTCTCGGGCGGCCGTGATATCTGGAAGAACACGGCGCCCGTCGGGAGCTTTGCGGCGAACGGATTCGGGCTGTACGACATGGCCGGCAACGTCTACGAGTGGATCGCCGATTGGTACGACGAAGAATACTACCAACGCTCGCCTGGGGTGGATCCGCCGGGACCTAACCGCGGCAGACAGCGAATCGTCCGAGGCGGTGCAGGCTTCATCAATCCGGCCGTGCTGCGCATCTCGACCAGGTTGGAAAACCCGCCCGACGCACGCCGCCTGGGCGTCGGTTTCCGCTGCGTGATGGACGTCGAGCGCTGATCTCCAAGCGTTGGGTGATTCCGTACTTGGCGTTATACTCGACGCTACAAACGCCTTAATTCGAACTAGCGGAGGAGATTTAGGATGACGACGGCAACGACCACACAATGGAAGCTCAAGGGCACAGGCTATGAGTTCTGCAATTGTGACTTCGGCTGCGGCTGCAATTTTGGCGGCTTCCCCAACTCGAAGGACGGCAGTTGCCGCGCGCTGGTCGGCATGGTGATCGAGCAGGGTTCGTGCGGCGACGTAGATCTGTCGGGCGTGAAATGCGCGGCCGTGGTCGCTTGGCCCAAGGCCATTCACGAAGGCAACGGCAAATGCGTCTTCGTTGTGGAGCCTTCTGCCACCGACGCCCAGATTGAGCAGATGGCCCAGATCTTCACGGGCAAGCTGGGCGGCTTGCCTTGGGAATTGCTAGGACCGACCTTTGAAGTCGTTGGGCTCGAGAAGGCCAAGATCACCATTCAGGGCAGCGGTCCGAAGAGCACATTCACGGTCGAAGGGATCGCCGAAGGACGCGGAGACACCTTCAAAAATCCGGTGACGGGCGAAGACCATTTCGCCAACGTCGACCTTCCCGACGGCTTCATCTGGAAGAAGGGCGCGTGCGGCCAGGGAACATTTCAGGCCAAGTCGGGCGAGCTGTCGATCGGGGCCGACAAGTCGAACTGGATTCTCTATAACTTCGACTGGTCGAACGGCTGAGCTTATTACCCCACTCGCGACGCTTTCTCTGGGCGCAACAACGAGCCGACAGCCGCGTCGATCACTTCCATAGCCGCGAGGCCGTCGTTCTGATCGACGCCGAATGACTTGCCCAGCAGGCAGCAATCGACGAAGTGCGCCAGCTCCGCTTGGTAAGCCAAACCAAAGCGGTCGACGAATTCGGGCACCGGCCGGGCGTAGCGCTCCAGCGGGAATCGTTCGACGGTAATCGCTTTGCTCCGTCCATAGACTTCCAGTACGACCTCGTGCGGGTCTTGATGAAAAGGTCCCAGATGGATCTGTCCTTCCTCGCCGTAGATCCAGGTCTCTACCCGGTAGCCCGAGACATGATTGCGGCTCACCTGAATCTGCGCCGACAATTCGCCGGCAAACCAGAGTTGGATGAAGCCGTCGTCGAACTCTTCATTCGCGGAAGTCAGCCGGTGACTATAAAGCGGCGTCGCTGTCGCGAAGGCAGCCCGCGGGCGTTCTCCGCAGAGCCAGAGAATCTCGTCCACGTTGTGCACGGCCATGTCGTAGAGCAAGCCGGCGCTGTCGTAACCATCGGGCAGAGGGGCCGAGTCTTCCAGCGTCGAGACGATTTTGAACGCACGGCCGATAGCGCCTTGCTGGAGCAACTGCTTGGCTCGCATCAACGCCGGATCGAAACGCCGCTGGAACGCGAGCATCAAGGCATCGGGCGCGCTACGATTTAGCTCCGCCGTGAACTCGCGGTCCCCAGCCAGCGAATCCGTCATCGGCTTTTCGAGCAATACCCGCAATCCGGCGTCGATCAGCTTTTGGGCGTGCTCGCGGTGCATGCCGGTGGGCGTCGAGACGACTGCGGCGTCGGCGCCCCGCGCGGCAATTAAGTCTTCCACTGACGGATACGCCGCCACGTCGCCCCCCAACTCAGCCGCGAGCTGCTGGGCGCGCGGCAAGTCGGGGTCGACGAGGGCGGAGAGCCGGGCTCGCCCCAAATCGCCCAGGCGATGGGCATGCAAGCCATGGATCTTCCCGATACGTCCGAGACCAACAACAGCGAGGCGCAACGGCGGAGGCATAAGGGGCTAGGCTACCAAAAGCTCTCTGGTCGTGACGCTGCCCTCAAGGTGCCGCACAAGCTGGGCGCTGTTTAGTTTTGCGGCCGCTCGGTCGATGAGACCAACGGAGGCTTGCTGGATGTCCACTATCCGCATCGGAGGCGCACACGGATTTGCGGTGCTGATGTTGCTCGCGGCGGCGGCGCAGATCCGCGCCCAAACGAACGAAGGACCTGTCCAGATCCACGGTTTCTTTACCCAGGGCTACGCCGTATCCGACCACAACAATTACCTGACCATGAACACCAGCGAGGGTACCGCCCAGATGACGGACGGCGGCCTCAACCTGACTTGGCAAGTCAACAGCAAGCTGCGCATCGGCGCGCAGGTCTATGACCGTTACATCGGGGATCTAGGCAAGGGAAGAGTGTCGCTTGACTGGGCCTTGGTTGACTACCGCTTCCGGGACTGGCTGGGGTTCCGGGCCGGCCGAGTGAAGACGCCGCTCGGCCTGTTCACCGACTCCCAGGACCAGGAGTTCAGCTACACCTGGGCGCTGTTGCCGCAAGCGGTTTATCCATTGGACCTGCGCGAGGCCCTCAACGCTCACACGGGCGGCGATCTGTACGGCTCCATCCGTGCGGGCCGCATGGGATACGTGGCGTACCAGATGTTTGCCGGGACCGTGCCCGCCGATGACCGCACGGGGTTTATCTATGGACTCGAAGATGCGGGATTCAAGAACCTGTCCTATTCCGCCCGCATGACGGGCTATGACTTGCGCTGGACGACGCCCGTCTCGGGATTGATGGCGGGCATGTCGCAGAGCTTTGGGCAGCGCGAGTTTGAGGTCGAACTGGTCGCCGCGCCGCTCAAGGGTTCGGCCAAAACATACCTCTCCCGGCAGACCGCGCTGTATCTGGAATACGCCCGCGGCCGCTGGCGCTTCGACGGGGAATACCGGGCATGGAAGGCGCTCACCCGTGTGACGGGCCTGCCGCCGCGCTTCAACCAGAGCGGGCAGAACTCGCCTGGCTGGTTCGCGGCCGGCTCCTATCGCTTCTCGAAACTCGTGGAAGTCGGCGTCTACCGTAGTCAGTACAGGTACCGGGCGCTGTTCAACACCGCCCTGACCCGCAGCGGCGAGGGCGCCAACCACATCGACGACACCGCCGTCACGATTCGGCTCGATCCCACGCCGTACTGGAACATCAAGGTGGAAGGACATTTCATCGACGGCTTCGGGAATATCCTGTCAGCCAGAGGGTTCTACCCCCGATACCATCCGCAAGGGATTCAGCCGACGACGAACATGCTCGTGGTGCGGACGGGGTTCGTTTTTTGAGCGGGAGGGAATGTGTTGAGACTCGCTCTAGCAATGTTCCTTGTGCTTTGCACTAGCCCCGCGCAAACCCGGGCCGCCGCCTACGTGGTGATCGCCCACCCGAATCTTGCCGGCACGGAAATATCGGGAAACGATATGCGGGGAATCTTCCTTGGGGCGATTACGCGAGTCGGCGGCAGGCCAGTCCAGCCGGTTGTCGCGCGTTCCGGCGACGTGCATAAACAGTTTGTCGCTGACTGTCTGGGCAAGACTGAGTCCGGTTTGCAGAACTATTTCCGCACGCTTGTCTTTACCGGCAAGGGAAGTCCGCCCAAGAGCTTCGCCACGGCCGTCGAGATCATTGATTACGTCTCCCACACCGAAGGCGCTATCGGATATGTCAGTCTCGACGCGAACCTAACCGGGGTGGTTCGGCTGGAGCCGAAGTAACAGTGGCCCTCAGACCCCTCCCGAACCTTTCCACAAGGGCGAAAATATGGCTGAGCATCTCGATCTTTCTGGTGGGCTTCGTCGCTTCCACAGTGATGGTGGGGCTACAGGGAATCGAGCGGGAAAGTTCGATACGGTCCAACCTGGATTTCTTCTTCCCGGCCACGCAGCTCGCGCAAGGGGCTGAGGCCAATTTTCTAAATTGCCAGCGCGCGTTCAACGACGCCTTCGTAACTCAAGACCAAGCGGCGCTGGAGCGTGCCGTCGTCGACGGTGAACTGGCCGCCGCGGATCTGGAAGAGATCGCTTCCCGTGGGGATACGACGCTAGACCGATCGGTCGAGGCCCGCCAGCTGGCGGCAAGCACTCGGTCTTACCTGGCCAAGGCGTGCGACGGTTACGGCCGGGCCATCGCCGATCCTCTGAGCATTGGCTCCGCGGCTGTCCAACAACAAATGAGCAGTTTGGCTTCGGAAGGAAGCGCCTTGAAATTGGCCTTCCAGCGCTTGAGAGCGCTCACCTCGGAAGACTTAAGATCCCGGCTGGATCAAACCCTGCAGCAATCCCAGCGGCAGCGCTGGATGACCCTGCTGGTGCTTAGCGCCACGGCCATCGTAGCCTTTCTGTTCGTCGACCAGACCATTCGCCGCGCGGTGGTCAATCCCATTCTTCGCTTGAACGCTGAGCTGGAGGACGAAAGAACGAAGGCCACGGAAGCTACCAGGACCAAGAGCGTCTTTCTGGCCAATATGAGTCATGAAATCCGCACGCCCATGAACGGGATTCTGGGGATGACTCAACTTCTGCTGGATACGGAGTTGAACGGCGAGCAACGCGACTGCCTCAATACCATTCGCAGCTCGGGAGACGCGCTGCTCGGTCTAATCAACGACATCCTTGACCTATCGAAAATTGAAGCGGGAAAGCTGGAACTGGAGGACGAAGGCTACAACCTGGAGGAACTGGTGGAGCAGGCCGTGGACATGCTCGCGCCGAGAGCCGAGGAGAAAAACATCCAGTTCTACAGTCTGATCGACGTCGAAGTCCCATTGACGCTGCAAGGCGATCCGCAGCGGCTACGGCAGGTGCTGGTCAACCTGGCCAGCAACGCGGTGAAGTTCACCGAAACCGGCGCGGCGTCCATTCACATCGGGGTTCGAGAGGCCAAGGCTGCCGGGAGCAAGGTACTCCGCTGCGAAGTACGCGATACAGGGATCGGTCTCTCGACTGAGGCGCTCTCGCGCCTGTTTCAACCCTTCTCGCAAGCCGACGGCTCCACGACTCGGCGCTTCGGCGGAACCGGCCTGGGGCTCTCGATCTCCAGGCATCTGATCGACATCATGGGAGGCGAGATCGGCGTGGACAGCCGCTCGGGCGAAGGTTCCACGTTCTGGTTCCAAGTACCGTTGCGGCTGGGGCGCGGCGGCAGTCCGGACAAAGCGACGGCCATCGCGGGGCGACGCGTTCTGATTATCGATGACCGGTCCCTAGACCGCTTCATTCTCTCCAGCCAGCTGAAACGCTACGATCTGCGTCTTGAGGATGCCGAAGGCCCGATCGAGGCCCTGGCGCGGATGCGAGAGGCTATCCAGCAGGGCCGGCCTTTCGACTTCGCGCTGATCGATTACCTCATGCCGGAAATGGACGGCATCGAGCTCGGCCGCCAAATCTTGGCCGACCCCGATCTGGAGTCGACTCGCTTGATCCTGATCACGGCGATGCGTGATCGCAAGGTGGGCCGCGACGCCGTCGCCGCGGGGTTTCGCGCCTGCTTAAGCAAACCCGTGAAAATGTCGTCCCTAATGGAAACCATGCGAGCGGCAGCGTCGCCGGCGGCCCCCAACAGCGAACGCACGGGCGACAAACCGGCCCGCGGCGGGGCTCGCGTCTTAGTCGCCGAAGACAACCCGGTTAATCAACTGCTCATGACCAAGGTGTTGAAGAAGATGGGGCACACGGCGGAAATCGTGTCGGACGGCAGGCAGGCCGTCGAAGCGGCATTGCGTGACGAGTACAGCGTCATCCTGATGGATTGCCAGATGCCGGAGATGGATGGATTCGAAGCCACCGCGCTCATCCGGCAAGGCGAGAATCCGGCCAAGCGCATTCCGATCATCGCCCTCACCGCCAACGCGATGAAAGGCGACAGCGAACGATGCTTCGAGGCCGGCATGGACGACTATCTTTCCAAACCGGTCGATCTGAACCTGTTGGCGGAGGCCCTTCAGCGCTGGACGGCTCTGCCCACGGGAGACCGCAAGGCATAGAAAGAACACGACGGCCGCCGGCCGTTCCGGTATGATCTAGCGCATGCGAGCGGTCCATGTGTTGTTGGTTTTGATTTTGGCAGCGCTGGGTTGCGCCCAAGGGCCAGTCTACGACGTGGTCTTGACCGGGGGCCGGGTGATCGATCCGGCTTCGGGATTGGACGCGGTCCGCAATGTCGGCATTCAAGGGCGGACGATCGCCGCCGTCAGCGAGGATGAGCTTCGCGGTACAACGGAACTCGACGTATCCGGTCTGGTCGTTGCTCCCGGCTTTATCGACCTGCACCGCCACGGCGACAGCCCGGCGAACTATCGCGCACAAATCTACGACGGCATCACGTCGTCGTTGGAACTTGAGATCGGCGTGGAGAACGTAGCCGCTTGGTACGCGGAACGCGAAGGCGTCACCCCCGTCAACTTCGGCGCGGCGGCCTCTCATCCCTATTCGCGGAACGTGGTGATGTTTGGCCGCAATACGGGACTGGCAGCGAACGAGTCGAGCGATAAGCCCGCGAGCGAGGAGCAGATCGCCGCGACGGTGGAACGGATCGAGACCGGCCTGAAGGAAGGAGCGGTCGCGGTCGGGTTCGGTATCGTGTACACGCCGGGAATCAATGCGGAAGAACTCCGCGCCGCTTTCGCCGCGGCGGCTGCCGCCGGCGCGGCCGCACACGTGCACGTACGGGCCGACCCGGGGGATTTCTCGAATCTCGATGAAGTTTTTACGGCGGCCGAGGAGACGGGCGCGTCGTTGCATATCGTTCATGTCAACTCCAGCGGAGGCGATCGCGCCTTGCAGTACCTCGAACGCATCCAAGCCGCCCGCGACCGGGGTTTGGATGTGACGACCGAGTGCTATCCCTACAACCGCGGCTCGACGATGATCGACTCGCACCAATATGACGACTGGGAGTCTTACTCGGACGAACGATTCGCGGGATTCACTTGGGTCGATACGGGCGAGGCCCTGAACCGCGAAAGCTTCGCCAAGTACCGCGCGCTGGGCGGCACGATCATCTCGCCGGCGACGTACAGCCTCGACACCGTCAAGGCGCTCGTTGCTCACCCGATGACGATGATCGCCTCGGACGGCATGTGGCTGGTCAACGGTAAGGCGCATCCGCGTACGTTCGGCACTTTTGCTCGCGTACTAGGGCATTACGTCCGCGACGAAAAGGCTTTGACGCTGAACGAGGCGCTGGCCAAGATGACCATCCAGCCGGCCCGGCGTCTGGAGAAACGAGCGCCGATGATGGCCCGCAAGGGCCGCCTGGAAGCCGGCGCCGACGCGGATATCGTCGTCTTCGATCCGGCCGCGGTGAACGAAGAGGCCACCTTCGAGGATCCTGCCCGTTATTCGAAGGGCTTTCAGCACGTGTTCGTCAACGGCGTTGCGGCCTTAAAGGACGGTGAGTTCGTGGAAGGCGCGGCGGGCGGCGTGGGCATCAAGGCTGCAAGCGAATAGGAGAGACCGCTGGGTTACACCCTACGGCGGCGGCCCCAAAAAGGCTGCGGCTATTCGGTCAGCGCAAAGGTCAGAATCGAAGGTCCGGCGGCGATGGCGATGTACTGTTTGCCGTCGAACATGTAGGTGGCCGGGGAAGCTCGCCAACTCTGATTCGCCGGGAACTCCCAGAGGCGCTCTCCGGTGGCGGCGTCGACCGCGGTGAACGAGCCGGATGCGTCGGGCAGGAAGACGAGGCCGCCGGCGGTGGATAGCAGGCCGGCGCGCGGTCCGGGCCCCTCGACCTGCGGCACTTCCCAGACGTATTCGCCGGTTTCGATGTTGAGGGCGCGGAGAACCATCTGATTCGTGTCATCCGGCGCGCGGCGGGTTGAGCCGCCCCAGAAACTCTGCAACGGGGCCCACTCTACTTCGCGCTTGGTGAAGATGGCGCAACTCTCTTGGGTGTTGACGTAATAGAGGCCGGTGGCGGGATTGTAGGCGGTGGAAAACCAGTTGGTGCCGCCGACCAGCGCGGGGCAGATCAGCGTGCCTTCCGGTGTGGGGCGCTGATTGGGATTCTCGATGGGCCGCCCGTCTTTTCCAATGCCGCTGGCCCAGGTCAGCTTCTTTACTAGGGGCGTGGCGTTCAACAGCTCGCCGTTGGTGCGGTCGAAGACGTAGAAGAAGCCGTTGCGGTCGGCGTGCAGCATGAGCTTGCGCGGTTCGCCTTTCCATTCGGCGTCGATTAGGGCGGAAGGTTGCGTGGCGTCCCAGTCCCACTCGTCATGCGGCGTGAACTGGTAGTGCCACTTGAGCTCGCCGGTCGTGGCGTCCAGCGCCACCACCGAAGCCGAATAGAGGTTGTCGCCCTTACGGCGGTCGCCGTTCAGGTCGGGCCCGGCGTTGCCGGTGGGCCAGTAGATCATGTTCAGCTCCGGGTCGAAGCTGCCGGACATCCAGGTGGGAGCGCCGCCGTGCTCCAGGTCGATGCCGTCCCAGGTTTCCGCGCCGGGCTCGCCGGGCAGGGGCACGGTCCAAAAGCGCCAGGCTTCTTTGCCTGTCTCCTGGTCATAGGCGGCGAGAAAACCGCGCACGCCCTGCTCGCCTCCGGCGGTCCCGGCGACGACGAGATTGTTGACGACCAACGGCGCGCCTGTGGCGTTGTAGTTCATCCGCCAGTCCGCCATCTGTGTGTTCCAGACGACTTCGCCTGTGTAGCGGTTGAGGGCCAGTAGATGGGCGTGGTCCGTGACCATGAAGACGCGGTCGCCGGCAATGGCGACGCCGCGGTTGATGTTGCCGCGCGCGTTGCCGACCAGACCTTCGGTGAGGGGCTGTTGGAAGTGCCAGAGTTCGCGTCCGCTGCCGGCGTCGAGCGCATAGCATTCATTGCCGGAGGTGACGTACATGATGCCGTCGACCACCACGGGGGTGGTTTGCAGGCGAGTGGTGGTGGAGAAGTTGAACAGCCATGCCGGGGCTAGCCGATTGATGTTCGACTCGTTGATCTGGTCCATGTCGCTGTAGCGATAGCCCAGAGTCTTGCCGTCATAGGAAGACCAGTTCACCTCGGAGGTCACTTCGCGATACTTGTCGCCGGCGGTGCGGAACAGATGGATCGCACCGTCGTCGCTGCGCAGTTGCAGCTCACTGGGTCCGCGGCCGAGGACGACGCCATCAAAAGTCTTGCCGTCGACGGTTTGGACCGATGCGCGCTCGACCTCTGCATCGCCGCCTCCAAAACGTCGCGGGGGCCGCAGAGTGCGCAGAAAGCGGATCAACACCTTCATATCGCTGTCGGACATTTGGAAGGACGGCATGCCGCGCGTCGGCAAGCCGTTACGGATAACCCCCGCCAGGTGCGCGTCATCGAGATCGAACACGCGGGCGATGATCGACGGCGCATGCTCTCCGCCGGCGCCGTCGCCGCCGTGGCAGCCGGCGCAACTGGTCTCAAACTGACCGCGGCCGGGCCGATCGCCTTGAGCGCTAGCCTGGGGAGCCGCGGCCAGCAGGGCCGCGAGGATCGTGATGGGGAGAATGTGTCTGGTCATGCGCTCGCGCCCATTGTAAGCAACGCCTACCACCATGGAGATTCTACTAGGTGGACCGTTGCGGCAGGAGTCTTAAAAAGGAACTCAAGCTACTCAAAGATGTAGGGCGCTATCGGCGGGGCGTTAGGGTCGCGTGGCGGCGGCTGAAAAACCCCAGTTTCTTGATCCCCTTGTTGTTGCCGCCATACCTCTACCCGGGAGCGGAGTTCCTGCAATTGGTCTTCGTAGTGGGGATCGGCGGCGAGGTTGCGCGTTTCGTTGGGGTCCTCGCGGATGTCGTAGAGTTCTTCTTTGGGGCGGTTGTGATAACGCCACAAGACGGCAGCGGACAGCGGGTCTTCGAAAGAGCGTTCCCGCCACGACGGCCAATATTCTTCGCCGTAGCCGACAACGCCTGACTTGTCGATGTGCGTTGTGTAGGTGACTTCGGGCGCTAGGTTCAGGATGTACTTATAGCGGGTGGTGCGGATCATGCGCATGGGCGCCTGGTTCATCGTGCCGTCGCCGGTGTGACTGGCGAAGACTGCGTCGCGAACCTGGCTGACTTCACCGCGCAAAAGAGGCAGCAGGCTTGTGCCATCGATCTCGGCGCCTTGCTTGGGAGCTGCGCCTCCAGCGATCTCGACGATGGTCGGCAGCACATCGACCAAGGAAACCAGCGCGTCGGTCTCGGCGCCCTTCGCCGCCATACCGGGCCAGCGGATCAAAAGAGGAACTTGTACGCCGTAGTCGTAGAGATTCCATTTGCCGAAAGGCCACTGCGGACCTTGGTCGGCGGTGAAGATCACGACCGTGTTCCCGGTCAAGCTATTCTTCTCCAGGCTTTCGAGCAGCTTGCCGACGTTGCGGTCCATCTTGGAGATGTCTGTGTAGTATCGAGCTCGAGCGCGACGTGTTTCTTCGGTGTTGGTGTGGATGTAAGGAACGTCGACGGCCGAAGGATCGTAGTCGGCTTTGTCCGGCCAGTAGACGTGTGGGCTGTGATCGGCGACGACCAGCATGAACGGCGTGTCGTCTTTCGACGCAGCTGCGATCCATTTATCGACCGGCTCCATGTTGAGATCGGTCCAGAGCACGCCTTGTCCTTCATGGCCGGGTTCGGGCACGTCGGAGTGGTGAATCAGTTCGAAAGGGAAGGCGGCCATCGGCCCGACATGAAACTTGCCGGCGATGGCGACTCTATAGCCAAGCGGCTTCAGATAAGCGGAGAGAGTGCGCACACCTTGCTTAACGCCCGCATGGTTGGCGTGCGCGCCGTTGCGAAAGGGCAGCATTCCGCTGTAAAGCGAAGCGCGTGACGGGGAACAGGTAGGGGAACCGGCAAAGGCGCGATTGAACAGCAGGGCGTCGTTGGCCAGCGCGTCCAGGTTCGGAGTTCGAACCACCGGATTGCCGTAGGGGCCGATATCGTTGGCGCCAAGATCGTCGGCGATAAACACGACGATATTGGGCGGAGCCGCCTTCGTTACCTGTGCAAGGAGCAGCGCCAAAGCTCCGAAGGCAAGAAGGAGTCTAGACGGCTCGCGTGTTGTCATCTGTCCGATGTTAACCGGTGAAGTAGGAGAGGATGCCGATGACGATGCTGACCAGGACGGCGGAGAGGGCCATGTCCATTGGGGTGATGCTAAGGCGAGCTGCGGCGCGATCTTCGGCGGTGAGCGTGCCGAAGGCGAGACCGCGGATGCGTGAGTAGTCGGGCGGGCTGGTGATCAGCGTGACCGCGATGCACAGGGCGACCGAGAATAGGAACAAGAAGATCGCCATATGGGAGAAGTTGATTGTGGCGAAGCCGAATAGCATTCCGCCGGGATTCGTGCCGGCCAGAATGTCGGACTGGTAGTAGATTTCGCTGCCGAGCCTCACGACCAGCAACACCAGCCCCGCCATGAGCGTTGTGATGGCAGCGGGAGCGTTGACGCGCTTCCACAAGATGCCCAGCAGGAAAACGGTGGTGACCGGAGGCGCGATGTAGGACTGCACGTTCTGCAGGTATTGATACATGACGCCGCCGCCGATGCGGCTCATCACCGGAATCCAAATCAGGCCCGCGACGACGATGACGGCGGTGGCGATGCGGCCCACATTGAGCAGCTCCCGGTCGGTGTTGTTCGGCCTAAGCTTCTTGTAAATGTCCAGCGTGAAAATGGTCGAGGCCGAATTGAAGACCGAGGCCAGCGAGCTCATCAAGGCCGCCATCAGGCCGCCGGCGACGAGGCCCTTAAGCCCGGTCGGCAACAGCGTGGTAACCAGCATGGGAAAGGCGCGGTCGGCGGCGGCGACGCTATAAATTTCCGGCTGCTGGATGGTGAGAGCAAGCGCGATGATGCCGGGGATAAGAAAGATCAAGATCGGCGTTAGCTTGAGGTACGCGCCGAAGATGGCGCCGCGACGGCCGATTGTGATGTTTTGTGCGGCCAGCGCTCGCTGCACGATGTATTGGTCGGTGCACCAATACCAGATGCCGACGATCGTGCCGCCGATCAGCAGGCCTGTCCAGGGAAATGCCGGATCGGTCATGGGACGCCACATGTTGAAGTGGTCGGGATGGATGGCGGTCACGGTCGCCCGCACTTGCGCCCAGCCGCCGGCTTCGCGCAGCCCAAGGAAAGTGATGATGGAGGAGCCGGCAATCAGGATGATTGTTTGGAAAGCCTCGGTGTAGACCACGGCTTTGAGGCCGCCGATGATGGTGTAGATGCCGGTAAAGATGACGATGCCGATGGCCCCGTACCAGAAGGGAATGCCCATCAACTCCGAGACGACGATGCCTCCGGCGTAGATCGTAATCGAGACCTTGGTCAATACGTAGGCCACGATCGAGAACAGAGACAGGAACCAGCGCGAGCGTTCGTCGAAGCGCCTCTCTAAAAATTCGGGCGTGGTGAAGACGCCGCTGCGCATGTAGAAGGGCAGGAACAGCCAGCCGAGCAACAAAACGATCCAGGCGTGGAGTTCGTAGTGCGCCATCGGGGTTCCGGACTCAAAACCGGTGCCGGCGAGTCCTACGACGTGTTCGGAGCCGATGTTGGAGGCGAAGATCGAGCAGCCGATGACGAACCAGCCGACATGGCGTCCGGCTAGGAAGTAGTCTTCGGTGCTCTTGTTTTTTTGCAGTGCCACCCAAACGGCTATGCCGATGAGCACGAGGAAATAGAGCGCGAGGACGACGTAGTCGACGCCGTTGAGTACGGAAGTCATGTTGGTTGGGCGGGCTGAGTCCGATGCATTGTCGCTAATCCGGCCTTCGAGCGCCAC
>CAMPKL010000026.1 GCA_946887065.1 uncultured Bryobacterales bacterium | reverse complement strand
GAGACGGCATGCCGACGGAGGCGCAGTTCCGAACGGCGCTGGGCGGCGGCGTGGATGGCGTGCTGGCGGAATACGTGGTTCTCGCCGAGCGTGGGGCGGTGAAGATCCCGGCAGGCTACAGCTATGAGCAGGCGGCTAGTTTGCCCTGCGCTGCGGTGACGGCTTGGCACGCATTGACGAAGGCGGAGACTCGTCCGGGGCAGACGATTTTGATTTTGGGTACGGGCGGCGTGTCGATGTTCGCGTTGCAGATCGCAAAGGCTTTTGGCGCGCGGGTTATCGCTACGTCGTCGAGCGACGCCAAGTTGGAGCGCGTGCGGGAGCTTGGCGCGGACGAGACGATCAACTATGTGACGACGCCGGACTGGGATGAAGCGGTGCGCGACCTGACGGGCGGAGTGGGCGTCGACAACGTGATCGAGGTCGGCGGCGCCGGAACGCTGGGCAAGTCGTTCGCGGCGACCAGGATGGGAGGTACGATCAGTCTGATCGGCGTGCTGACGGGCAGGGCGGAGAACCCCTCGCCCGGGCACGTGATGCGCAACTTGCAGCGCATGCAGGGAATCTATGTCGGCAACCGGCGGATGTTTCTTGAGCTAATCCGATGCATTGAGTTTAATGGCATAAAGCCTTTGATTGACAAGGTTTATCCGTTTGAAGAAGCGCGCTCGGCCTACGAGTACATCGTGCAGGGCCAGCACATGGGCAAGATCCTGATCCGCGTCTAAAAGCCGATCGGCTGGATGGCGAACGTGGCTTGCCATGTCTCGCCCGCCTTGATCGACTGCAGAGCGTTGTATGTGCCGCGGTGCTGCAGGTTGAGGGCGTTGGTAATGCCCGCCATGGGCTCGAAGCAGACGAAGGCTCCGCGGGGTGGGGCGTAAATAACCGACGTATCGAAGCCCTCGCCGAAGAAGACGTCGACGCGTTGCTCTTTGCCCATCAGCGAGAAGCGGGCCGTGCCGTCTGCGTCGCGGATGAGTCCGCCGAAGACATGGTCGATGGCGGCGCCGCCGAGCGGAAACTCCTGCGGGTTGGGGAACTGATTGGCGGTGGGCGCGGTCTCGGTTGTCGGCGTGAGTTTCTCGTTGAGCAGCCATTGATCCTTGGCGGCGATGCGAATCTTCCATTCGTCGCGGGGCGAGTCGTGCACTTGGTAGTAGGGGTGGAAGCCCAAGGAGACGGGCATGGCGGCGGCTGAGAGATTCACGACTTTCGTAATCACCGAAAGCTTACCGCCGGAAAGCCGGTAAGTCATCTCGACGTGATGCTCGAAGGGGAACTGCTGCGCCAACTCGGGGTGCTTGGAGTATTCGAGCTTGCTGGTCACCCAAGCGCCGTCGGCGTTGGCTCCGGTGTCGCTGACCTGCCAGTAATTGCTGAAGGTCACCAGGCCGTGGATGGGCTGCTTATTGCCATCGGGACGCACGTTACCCAGCGCCATGTTGAGGCGATACTCTTTGCCGTCGAAGTAGTAACCGTCCCAGTCGAGGCGGTTGGGCCAGGGCCACAGAAAGGGGTTGCCGGCCAAGCGAGGACGTTCGGCATAGGCGGCGAGCGAATCCATCGGCGCATAGAACGCGTTTTTGCCGTTGACGGAGAACTCGTAAGCGAGATTTCCGAGGCTGACCGCGATGGAGACGCGTTCGTTGCCGTCAGGGTTTTGTAACTGGACGACGTCCACGCCGTCGATCACGGTTTGGGTCGTTCGATAGAACTGGGCGTTGAGGCTCATAGCGAGGGCCAGTGAGAGGAATGCGGCGGCGTAGCGGGGCATGCGGTTTCTCCGTGGAACGTACCGAGTATACGCCGCGCCAGGTTAGATGAGGTCGCGCCAGGTGCGGCGGAATCCGTCGGTGGTCGCATCGTTCCAGAACTCAAGCGCCTGGAGGGAGACGACTGTGGGGTGCGGCTCAAGCGTCGCGCCGATCTCGGTCGTATCTTTTACCGCTCCGAAGGCGCCTTCCAGGCTCGGATCCGAGGATTGAAGCTGGTACTCACGGAGCAGATCGGCCTCAAACTCGGCGCGAGTGCGATCGAGTTCACCAAGTCCCATTAAATCGGCGAAGAGCCGCAAGCGAAGGGGCTGCGCAAGCAGTTCGGGCGGGAGCTGTTCGGGATCGATATCTCTTGCCTCTTGTTCGAGGCGAATGATTCCGGCTTGCAGCACAGAGCCGGCCTCTAGGCGTTCGGCGGCGAAAGGCAGTAAGCCCTCGAGAAACAAAGCGTAACGCCGCAGCTTGGCGAGGCGCGAGTCCAGGTCGGGGGAAGGTTCGCTGACGAATCCCTCATGGCGCGCGAGGGCGAACTTCAGCAGAGACTCCGCGGCGCCGCGCAGTTCGGCCATTCCGGCGTCCTCGGCCAGCTCCAAAAAAGCCGCGGAGGCCTTGAGTTGTTCCGGGCCGCCGCCTTCTCCGCCGGCGTGTCCCGCGGTCGCGTTGAACTGCTTGAAGAAAGAGCCGTCTACCCGCGTCATGCGGACCTGAATCGAACGGCCGCAACGATCGGCGCATTCTGAATAGGCGGAGTCGCCGGTGGCGCGCGACAGGGCATTCAACGCGCGAAGAGCGGCGATGCCGCCCATGAAGCCGGCCAGCCGCGGCTCGGCGGTCGGATCATCGACGAATAGATCGGCCTGCAGGTCGAAGGAGCGCTCCATCAGGTAACGGCCCGCGGAAATCGCGACGTTTCTGCGCGCTTCGTCGGGAGGTTCGCCCAGACCGAGCACGGCTTGTATGGACCAGGCGGCAGCCTCGGTGGAGACCCTTTTATAGGAAGCGGTTAGCGAGTCATACTCCGCGAAAACGGCGCCTGTCGGGTGCTGTATTCCAGAGCGGGTCAACCAGTTCAGGCCGGAATGGAGGCACGAATCCATGATGCTGTGAAGGTCCAGCGTAACATGCGGCGTGGGTCGATTCGCGGCTCAACGAGGGGCCGCTGGCCGGCCTCGGCGAGACGCGCGAGAGATCTGAGTGGTAGAGTCTGCCGCGATCTAGCGGGGCGGTCGGCTCAAGACGAAGTGACGCGCTCGTCCGTGTTCAAAAGTGCGCCAATTGCCTCGACAAGGGCTCGCGCATCTTTGGTCTCAATCGGATGTCGGAGCGCCTCTATTGATTTCCCGGAAGCGCCGCCGTGGGATTCTTGCGAGAGGTCGTCGAAGGTGTCCGAGATCGCGGACCAGTTGGCGCCGTCCGGGTCATGAAGTAAGGCTGCGATGAATGCGAGGCGCTGTCTTAGATGCGGACTCACCTGTTCGCTGCTTGCTGCATTAGGCCGAGTGGTCATGGGGTTAACCTTCGACAAGGAGATGAAGAGGCAAGCAGTATTGTTTCCGGCCGAAGCAAGGCAAAGCGGCCGATGCAAGCCCATGGGGTGGGAAGTGCGAAGGCGCAACAGCGCCGGTGCGCTAAGAGGGCTCAAATGGACCGCATGACCTGCTGTGACCGCATCTGTGAAAACAACAAGACTTGGGAGACTTGCGGCGGTTTGCCGCCGCAAGTCTTGAGGCGTTACGTTGGGACCGACTCCGGCCCCCGTTGTGCCCTACTTATGACTGGCAGGTGGAAGAAACCATTTCTACTTTCGTCACTTTAAAAGTGGCCTTGCCGGCCGTAGTCGCGCGGGTCCCGGTCACCCGGATGGTATGACCGACATGAGATTGCAGGCCGCTACCTTCGATTTGGACATCGCCGGTACTCGTTTTCAGTGTGAACGTATTGTCTTGACTAGAGAGGCAGCCCGTGAGGGTTTGCTCGGCCGCTTGAGCCTGTGCAGGCCTGTCCGCCTGAGGCGCATCGGCCTGCTGAGCCCACATCGCCGGCGCTACGGATAACGCGAGCATCGCAAGAATCGTCGTCAGTGCTTTCATCTTTTGTTCCTCCAAAGTGGGGGCGCTTAGGTAGAACGCGGGAGCATGCATTGTGTTGCATGTCCGCTGCAGGAGAAGCAACAACGGCGCCAAACGGATCGGTGAATCAGAAGCTTTTGAAACGCAACGGCTTGCGGATCGCGTTCAATGCTCAGCAGGGACTAGACATTGGAGACTGTGTAGTATTTACCTGGCGCTTTCCCGGTTCGGTAGCTGCAACTGGTGAAGGATGCCCCGGAAGCGGCCCAGCGGGGTCGCGGTGCGAGAAAAGGGTTGCTGCGCAAGCCCAGGCGGCATCCGCCGGGCAAATACGAGGACCAGCGGAGCGAGGAACAAAAAGAGCCTTCCGCGTTGGCGGAAGGCTCTTTAAAACTCAGACCGTGGCGGCGACGGCGTTTGCCCGTGCGCGGTCTTGCGACCAGAGCTCGAGATACGGCTTGAGTTCGTCCATCATTCGTTCGAACTCGGCGAAGGTCAGCGATTGGGCGCCGTCGCTCCAGGCCTTCTCGGGATCGGGGTGGACTTCGACCATCATGCCGTCGGCGCCGACCGCGGCGGCGGCCCGAGTTAGCGGAGGAATGATGGCGCGCTTGCCGGAGGAGTGCGCCGGATCGACGATGACCGGCAGATGCGTCATGCGGTTGAGAACCGGGACGGCCTGAATGTCGAGGGTGTTGCGGGTGGCGGTCTCAAACGTCCGGATACCGCGCTCGCAAAGAACGACGTTGGCATTGCCGTTGGAGACGATATATTCGGCAGACAGCAGCAATTCCTCAAGGGTGGCGCTGAGTCCGCGCTTGAGAACGACGGGACGATTGACGCGCCCGACTTCTTTCAACAATGGGAAGTTCTGAATGTTTCGTGCGCCGATCTGCAGGATGTCCGCGTACTCCGCGACGAGATCGACGTTGGTCACGGTCATGACTTCGGTGACCGTCGCCAGGCCTGTCTCTCTGCCTGCCTTTTGCAGCAGCTTAAGGCCTTCTTCTTCCAGGCCCTGGAAGCTGTACGGAGACGAACGCGGCTTGAACGCGCCGCCGCGCAAAAACTTTGCACCGCATTTGGAAACGTGTTCCGCCGTCGCCATGATCTGCTTTTCGGTTTCGACCGAGCAGGGGCCGGCGACCACGCCAAAAACGTCGCCGCCAAATGATCCGCCGTTGGGCAATTTCACAATAGTGCGTTCGCTCTTCACCTGGCGGCTCACTAGTTTGTACGGAGCTGATATAGGCACGGCGCTCTCCACGTCCGGCGACGACCCCAGCGACTCGATAGCGTGCGTCACCGGACCGATGCCGACCGCTGCAATCACGACACGCTCATCGCCCTGGATCGAGTGGACCTTAAAACCGAGCTCCACGATTCTGTTGCAGATGTGCTCCACCTGCTCCTTGGTGGCTCCTCGCCTCATTGAGATGATCATGTCTGAACTAAACCTCTAACGAAAAAACCCACTCTGCAGAGTGGGCGACGTCTACTGTCGGATACTGCGCGTGGACGAACCGAACCAGCTAGGGACGGCTTAGCAGCCCGTAAATCGAAAAGCCCCCGATGCTCGAAGTCCTACTGCCATGGCGCGGATAAGACCAATATTTTGGCACGGGGCGCGGCTGGCTGTCCACACCAATCGGCGAAGGACCGTACGGCGCGGCGCAAGTCGTACGATAGTCAACGAATGCGAATTGGCGTCGATACGGGCGGAACTTTCACGGATTTCGTCTTTTGGGACGGTAGGCGCCTCAGAACGCTGAAGATCCCATCGACTCCAGCAGATCCGTCGACGGCCATTTTGGCCGGTTTGGAAACGGCCCGAGAGGTTGTTCACGGCTCGACGGTGGCGACGAACGCGTTGCTGGAACGCAAGGGTTCCCGGTTGGCGTTCGTGACAACCGCAGGCTTTGAGGACCTGCTGGAGATTGGCCGGCAGAATCGCCCCAGCCTGTACGATTGGTCGGCGACGCGGCCGGAACCGCTGGCGCCGAGGGAGTTGAGGTTCGGCTTGAAGGAGCGGATGTTGGCGAGCGGAGAAGTCGAGATGGCGCTGACGGCAGAAGCGGCGGATCGGCTGGCGAGGGAACTGAAGGCGGCGGACGTGGAATCGGTTGCCGTATGCCTGTTGCACTCTTACGCCAATCCGGCGCATGAACGGCTGGTGGGAGAACGGCTGAGGGCGGCGGGACTGGATGTCTCCTTATCGAGCGAGATTTCGCCCGAGTATCGCGAATACGAGCGGGCATCCACGACGGCGGTGAACGCCTATGTGGCGCCGCTGATGCGGCGGTATCTGGGGGAATTGGAGAGGCGGGCGGACGCCCAGGTCCGCGTGTTTCAGTCGAGCGGCGGGGTGATCCCGGCCTCGGTCGCCGGGGTCCAGGCGGTGCATACGGTGCTGTCCGGACCGGCTGGCGGTCTGGTCGGCGCGGTGCAGGCGGCCAGGGCGGCGGGGTCTGAACGGGTTATCAGTTTCGACATGGGCGGCACGTCGACCGATGTCGCACTTTATGACGGCGCATTGCCGTTCACGAACGAAACGGAACTAGGCGGCTGCGCCATACGCGTCTCGATGTTGGATATTCACTCCGTCGGGGCGGGAGGCGGCTCGATCGCCTACCTCGACAGCGGCGGCGCGTTACGGGTCGGACCGCACAGCGCAGGGGCCGTGCCGGGCCCCGCGTGCTACGGCGTGGGTGACGAGATCACGGTCACGGACGCGAACGCGCTGTTGGGCCGGATCGATCCGGAGCGCTTTCTTGGCGGAGCGATGCGGCTGGACTTGGAACGGGCGCGCAGCCGCATGACGGCGCTGGCCGCGCAAGCCGGTTCGTCCGTCGAGGAGTTGGCGCGGGCGATTCTCGATGTTGCGAACTCGAACATGGAAAGGGCGATTCGGCGCATTTCGGTGGAGCGGGGCAGAGATCCGCGCGACTTCGCGCTGGTCAGTTTCGGCGGCGCCGGAGGGCAGCATGCTTGCGAATTGGCTGACCGGCTGGAGATGCGCACGGTGAGTGTGCCGGCGCACGCCGGAGTGCTTTCCGCGCTGGGCATGTTGGGCGTGGCGGTCTCACGAGAGTTTTCCGCCAGCACTGGGGGGCAGGATGTTGAGGCGGTTTTTGCGGATTTGGAGCGCCGTGCGGTAGAGGAGATGCGGGAGGCAGGATTCGAGAGTATCGCGATCGAACGGCATTGCGATCTGCGCTACACCGGTCAAAGTTACGAACTTCGGCTGCCGTGGCGGGATCGCGATCGTTTCGAGGAGCATCATCGGCGCGCCTACGGCTATGCGCATCAGGGCCGGGCCTCGGAAATCGTCACGGCGCGCGTGGTCGCGTCCGCCGGAAGAGCGGACGAGAACCTTTGGCTGGCGGCATCGGCGGACGACAATCCGGATTACCTGAGCGTCTATTTGCCTCCCGATTGGCGGGCTACGCCGGGCAGGACCGGAGGGCAAGTATTGCGCCGGGGTTAAGGGGATAGCGGAGACGGGAGGCCCCACAAGCCGGCCGTGTATTGTACTCTCAGATGCAAGGCGTTCCCGCGCCGGTTTTCCCCCAGAGTTCCATGGCCGTAGAATTCGTGATCGGCGCAACGTCTCCGAATCTCTTTCCGAGCGACGGACTGCCGGAGATTGCCTTTGTGGGCCGCAGCAACGTGGGCAAGTCGAGCTTGCTGAATACTTTGCTGCTGCGGGGGAAGGGGAAGTCGGGGCCGATCGTCAAGAAGGACCTGGCGCGAACCAGTTCGACGCCGGGGCGCACGCAGACAATCAACTTCTTCCGGGTCGACGACAAGATGTATTTTGTGGATCTGCCCGGCTACGGCTACGCCAAAGCCCCGAAGCCGGTGGTGGATCAGTGGCGTCGCCTGGCTGAGAGCTATCTTACCGATCGCGCGCCGCTCAAGTTGGTTGTGCTGATTGTTGATATTCGTCACGGTCCGACGCCGCTGGATCGGGTTATGATGAATTGGCTGCAAGAGAATCAACAACGATTCGTCGTTGTTGCCTCAAAGGCTGATAAACTAAAGACAGCACAGCGCCTGAAGGCTGTGCGCGCGATCGAGCAAGACTTCCAACCGCCGCTAGCCTTTTCTTCGGTTACCGGCGATGGAGTCGCCGCCCTTTGGGACGGCATCCGAGCGGCCTCAGACAGCTGAGGTTCGTACCAATTCCCAGATAATCCAACCATAGAGTTAGATCTCATCCTCAAAGTCTTATGTCGTCCCCAGAGCAGGATTCCGTGCAGGACAGCACCGAAGAAACCACCCAAGAAGCTTCGACCGAGAATGTCGAAGAGTATGCCGAAGTTGACCCAGCGAATCCGGATACGGAGAGCGAAGAGCCAGCCGACGGCGAACACAGACGGGAGAAGAGGCCTCGCGGCCGAGGCGACGTTCGCAAGTCGCGTCAGCGCTCGAAGGACCGCCCGCCCCGAAAGGAGGCGAATGAGCCTCGCGAGGAAGCGGCCGACGCAACTGATGCGGACGAGGCCGAAGACGACTCCCGCAACAACGACAAGCGACCTGCCGTCGACCTGGCCAGCCTCAAAGAGATGAACATTACCGAGCTGACGGAGCTCGGCAAGGAACTCAACGTCGAAGGCATCTCGGGTCTGCGCAAGCAGGAGTTAATTTTCAAGATCCTGCAGGCGCAGGCGGAGAAGAGCGGCAACATCTTCTCGCAGGGCGTTCTGGAGACGCTGCCGGAAGGTTTCGGCTTCCTGCGGGCGCCGGAGTACAACTATCTGCCGGGGCCGGATGATATTTACGTCTCGCCGTCGCAGATTCGCCGCTTCGATCTGCGCACGGGCGATACGGTTCTGGGACAGGTCAGGTCGCCGAAGGATGGCGAGCGGTATTTTGCGCTGATCAAGGTTGAGGCGATCAATTTTGAGACGCCGGACTTTACCAAGCGCAAGATCCTGTTCGACAATCTCACGCCGTTGTACCCGGACCAGCGGTTGAACTTGGAGACGACCAAGGAAAACCGTTCCGGACGCGTCATGGATTTGATGACGCCGATCGGCAAGGGGCAGCGCGGCCTGATTGTCGCTCCGCCGCGTACCGGCAAAACGATGCTGTTGCAGTCGTTGGCCAACTCGATCACGACCAATCACCCCGAGGTGATGCTGATCGTGCTGTTGATTGACGAGCGGCCGGAAGAAGTTACGGACATGCAGCGCTCGGTGAAAGGCGAAGTCGTTAGCTCGACGTTCGACGAACCGGCCACACGTCACGTGCAAGTGGCCGAGATGGTGATTGAGAAGGCCAAGCGGCTAGTCGAGCATAAGCGCGACGTGGTCATTTTGCTGGATTCGATCACGCGACTGGCACGCGCCTACAACACGATCGTTCCGGCATCAGGCAAGATCCTTTCGGGCGGCGTGGACTCCAACGCGTTACAGCGGCCGAAGCGATTCTTCGGCGCGGCGCGCAACATCGAAGAAGGGGGCTCGCTGACGATCATGGCGACGGCGCTGATCGATACGGGCAGCCGTATGGATGAGGTCATCTTCGAGGAGTTCAAGGGCACAGGCAACATGGAAATCTTGCTCGACCGCAAGATGGTCGACAAGCGAGTGTTCCCGGCGATCGACATCAACAAGTCGGGCACCCGCAAGGAAGAGCTATTGCTCACCGAGGACGAAGTCAAACGGACCTGGGTCCTGCGCAAGGTGCTCAGCCAGATGTCTCCTGTTGAGGCCCTGGAACTGCTCATCGGCAAGATGGGCAAGACGAGGAACAATAAGGAGTTCCTCGCCTCGATGACGGGCTAGATGTTAATCGGATTCGATTGAGGATGGCGGCCGCGGAGTGACGCGGCCGCCATTTTCTATTGAGGAGCGGCGGGAGCGGGTGCGGGAGCTAAGACGGCGTCGATGGCTTGACGAATGCCGTCCACCGCGGCTTTTTCCACTTCATAAGTCGGTCCTTCACCTACCCTGGCGGCGTAGACCTGCGATCGCGAAGGGTCGGAGATGATCACTTTCTCCCCGGTCGCTCCGTCAAGAGCGAGCGTCGTTTCGGCCTCGATGACGGGGGCGTCTAGACCGTAGCGGCTCTGGGCCGCGGCGTCGTTTGCCGGGAAGCCGATGGCTGATAGGTTTCGCAGCGAGTCGATGAGGGCTTGCACCCGTTCCGCGGCGACTTCCCTGTCGCCGTCCGACGATAGGATCCACTTATCGTCTCTGCGCACAATGGACGCTTCTTTGGCGCTGTCGCGGACATTGATGCGGCTGAGATCGCCAAAACCAAAATCGAACAGTTTGCGATCGCGGTAAGCGTCGAGACCTTTGTCGAGACTCGTCGCGAGCGTCTCGGGCGCCTCGTAGACGCCGCCCGGCAGGTCGGAACTCTTGGCGTAGTAACCGCTTGGACCGCCCTCGGCAATGGTGAGTACGTGGGCGCCGGCTGAATCGACGATCTCGGCAACGGCGTAGGGCTTAGACGCGGAATACTCATTCGCCGCGCCGTCGTCGCCTTCGGCAAGGACGGAACTCATCCGCGCATTCGCCAACTCCCGTTCGAGGTCGCCAACGGCCAGCTGGTCCGCGCGGAGGTTGGCCGGCTCGACGATTTGCCAGTCTTCGTTTTGCTTGGCGAATTTCAGCCTGCGCGGACCGACGTTGAGCGTCAGGGTGGTGGTCGTATTGGGGTCTACGCGCAGGAGGCGTTTGTCTCGCCAGTCGAAGACCGTCTTGTCGAAATTATCGCGGGCATAGCTGAAGGTCGTGAAAAGACGGGGGTCGCCGTCGAGGCGGGCGAATACCGAGGCGCCGGTTGGCGTGTCCTCGCCGAAGATTATGGATTTTGGATCCCCTTCGGCGGTTTCCACGGTGACTCTCAGTTGTCCGTCGCCGTCGAGCCCGTAGGGCGCCCAATCGGGGGTCTCCTCTTGCACGACCCGCGAAGCACCCAGCGAAGCCAGATTGGTGATCATCAGATCGATCGCCGACTCGTCGGCGGGCGCGGTGACGCCGTTGCCGAACTTCCAAGGCTGATCAGCCTCGCGTTGCACGACGATTGTCTCACCGCCCGGTTTGGCCACGGTTACCTTGCGGACGGCCGCTTCGTCAACCCGGACCAGGGGGACCGTATCCGATTCCGGATCGGGAGGGTTTTCCCGCGTGTAGTATACGAATCCGCCCAGGACGACCAGGACCAGGACGGCAATTAGGAGGGGATTTTGTTTCATGACGCATACTCATTAGAATTTGGATTTATTGAATGAAAGAGCCGCGCGGCTTGCGTCTGCCGCTCGACGAAAAACTATCTTCGCACCCACCAGGTTCTGACGCCCGCGAAAATGATGACCAAAGGTATTCCCAACACCAGACCGAGCAGCAGCCGGTAGACCTCCGACGTGCTCATGTCGATGGGAGTCGATTCGGGGCTCACGGGACGGATCGAGATGAGATCTTCGTCCGACGTGAGCCAGTTCATCATGTTCAGCAAGAGGTCGCGATTGCCGCCGCGGCCAAGGCCGTTGTTTCTGGCCAACTGAGAAGTGCCTGTGACCACCACGCGGCCCTGCTGCGGCTCTTCGGCAACGGATGCGTCCTGTGCGGGCGCATCGACGTCTTGGGAAGCAGCCACGGCGACAGAGATGGGACCGGGGGTTCTTTGGGCGTTCTCGCTCAACGACATCTCGCCGCCAGTCACCGTGAAGTCGCTGGTAGCGAAAGAGTCGCCGCCGGTCATGGCCAGCTCTGTGACGGTCCAGCCGGGCGCGGATCCCGCCGTCACGCTGCGGGTCAGCGGGAAGAAGGTTGCGATGTTGCCTAAGACCCGGGTAATCGGGTGCTCGGGGTCGAAGTTATTGACGATCGGCGTCAACGGTCCGCCGCCGAAAAGCTGGCCAATGCCCGATTGGTCGATGACCAAGTCTTCGTTGACTTGGATGCCCCACTCGGAGGCCAAGTCTTCCAGGCCAGTGCTGGAATCGAAGTCCAACATCATCAGCAAGCGGCCTCCCCCGGCCACGTAGTCGCGTAGAAGTTGAACTTCGGGTTCGACAAAGGCGACGGAGGGTCCGGCAATGACGACAACGCTGCAGTCTGAAGGGATCTGGGGGCTCTCTAACAAGGAGACCGTTCGTGTGGAATAGTTGGCCGCGGTCGCTTCGGCGGCGAGGCCGGAGATGCCGAGCCTGTCTTGGTCTTCCAACTGGGCTTCTCCGTGTCCGGTGAGGAAGCAAGCCGCTTTGACCTCGCCCTTGATCGCCTTGATGATCGTGTTGGTGATGTCTTCCTCGGAGGTGGAAGGCGCCTCGGAGCGGCTGGCGCCGACCTCAACGATGGCTGTACCGAGGGTCCTCACGTTCATCGCGCGCGTCACAGCCGGCTCGGCATCCGGGTCGATGTACTGGACGGTTACGCGATTGGACGCGTTCTCGTAGCGAACAAGGCTGTTTCTAGCTGCATCAAATCGAAACTTCTGATCGAAGTAGTAGATTTTGACGTCGCTCTCCAACTCGTCGAGGACGCGCAGCGTCTGGTCGGACAAGCTGTAGAGCTTGAGTTGCGTCGCATCGTAAGTCTTGTTGTACTTGACGGCCAGGTAATTCACCGCGGCTAAGATGGCTACGAAAACGATCACGAAGGTCGCCGAGTAACTTCCGGCGCGGGCCTGCTTGGACTGAAACCATTTCGCCATGATCTATGCCTTCCACCGAACCGACTCGAGCGACCGCTTGCTCAAGAACAAACCAAGTCCGATCGCGGTCAGATAATATGTCGCATCCTTTAGCTCGATTACGCCCTTTGAGAATTGGTCGAAGTGGGGCGGCATGGAGAGATAGCCGGCTAACTGACCGAGGGTGGATTGCGAGTACGATTGCGCCCAGACCAAAACGAAAAGCAACAAGAAAAGGCCGAAGCTAATCGAGCCGGCCACGATTTGATTTGACGTCGTCGTGGAGATGAATTCTCCCAGGGCCATCATGGTCCCGCCCCACAACAACAGGCCGAGGTAAGCGACGAGCAACGCGCGCCAGTCCAAGGGGGCGTAGAACAGCAAGACCGCGAAGTTCAGCAGGGAGATCAGCAGCATACAGCCATATAGGAGCATCCCGCCCAGCCACTTGCCGAGGATGATTTCGTAGTCGCCGACGGGCGAGGTCAACAGCAGTTCGATGGTCCCCTGCTTTTGTTCTTCGGCGAAGAGCCGCATGGTAATCAACGGCATCGTCAAAAGCAGCATGATGGTGCAATTTCCGAGGGTCGGCTGCACGATGAACTGATTGACGTTCAAACCTTCCATGCCCGGCTGCATAGCCGCTTGTGCGCTCACTTGGGCGAAGAGGATCAGGGAACTCGAAAAGAACCAGCCGAACATCACGGCGAACATCGCCAGCACGATGTAGCCGATTGGCGAGGTGAAGTAGACGCGCAGTTCTCGCCGCGCAATTGTCCAAATGTTTCTCATTGTGCGCCGTCCTCTGTCACTGCGGCTTCGACGGGTTCGGGTTCCGAGACAGCGCTCTTCTCCGCGGCGGTTAACTTCAGGAAAATATCTTCGAGCGACATACCGGTTTGTCTGAGTCCATATAGTCCCCAGCCGGCCTCGATGACGGCCTGAGCGAGCCGTCTACGGATATCGGGCGCGTCGCCGGCATGGGCGAGCCAAATTGTGCGGCCGGCGACATCCCGGCCGCGAGTAACGCTGAGGACGCCGTCGATTGATGCCAGGCGCGTCTCCACGGCTTCCGGCGGTCCGTCTATCTCCAGTTCCACGGCGCCTCCGCCGCTTTGGAGACGGGCAACGAGGTTCTCGGGCGAGTCGGTGGCGACGATCGAACCTTCGCTGATGATGATGACCCGTCCGCAGGTGTCGGAGACTTCGCTCAGGATGTGCGACGAAAGGATGATGGTGTGATCGCCCGCGAGCGACTTGATCAACTCGCGGACTTCACGAATCTGGGCCGGATCGAGTCCGGCCGTGGGTTCGTCGAGAATTAGAACTTTCGGATTGTGGATGAGCGCCTGAGCGAGGCCGACGCGCTGACGGTAACCCTTGGAGAGTTTGCCGATCAGCTTGCGGCGCACGTGGGTGATGGAGGTCTTCTCCAGCGCCGCCTCGATGGAGGAGGCGATTCGGGCGTTGGCAATACCCTTGAGGCGGGCGACGAACTCGAGATACGAGTCGACTTCCATCTCGGGGTAGACCGGCGGGATTTCGGGGAGGTAACCGATGTTGCGCTTGACCTCGATGGGCTCGTCGAGCACGCTGTGTCCGGCGACCTCCGCCGTGCCCTCGGTGGGCGGCAGGAAGCCTGTCAGGATGCGCATGGTCGTCGTTTTGCCGGCTCCGTTAGGACCCAGGAAACCGACGATTTCACCCGCCGCGACCTCAAAGCTGATATCTCGGACGGCGGTCATCGAACCATAACGTTTCGTGACGCCAATTACTTTGATCATGGAGTGGTTGCTTAGCTACAGGGAGCGATTGAAATCGCTCAACCACTTCATATTATGAGAGATGCGTCGGCCCGGCAATCAACTGGGCCGGCGATTCGGCGCCAGCAGCGGCTGTCTTTAGAAGGTCAATCGTCGTCGCCGACGCTGAGGAC
>CAMPKL010000025.1 GCA_946887065.1 uncultured Bryobacterales bacterium | reverse complement strand
ATCTCGCGGCCGGACGAGCGACCCCGGTGGTGCAGTACGACGACGCGCTCGGCGTCGTCGAACTGCAGTTGCGGGAAAAGTACGGCACGCACCGCAATGAACGCAACTGCGGCGGCGCCCACGCCTACGGCAAGCAACAGCGCCGCCAAAGCGTTCGTCCAAGGGCGCGCCGCTAAGTGATGCCGGGCGGACTTCAAATCTTGCCGGAGCGCATCGACCAGGCCCGCCAAACGTGGGCTGGGTGCCTGCGGCGGATCGGCGCGATCGAATCGACGGCCGAGGCTCTCGCCCTTGGTCTCTCGTAGCGCGATGACCAGCGGCGACCAGTCGGCTTCCATTCGGTCGATCTCCTGGAGCGCTTGGCGTTCGCTGAGGCCCTGGGCGACAAAGTCGGCGAAGCGCCCCTCAAGGTCTTGCGCGATCTCTTCAACGACGTCGGCTTCCCGTTCGGGGCTAAGGCCGAGGTCTCCGAGGCGTTCGCGCACGTGCCTTTTCCAGTCACGCATGGCTCTCTCCGACGATGCGGTTCATTGCCTTGACGAATGCCCTCCAGCCCGTGCGCTGGTTTTCCAAAGCTTTGCGGCCCGTCGCGGTCAGCTCGTAGTAGCGCCGCCGCCGTTGGCCTGCTTTCTCTACCCAGCGTCCTCGGATCCACTTGCGCTGTTCGAGGCGGTAGAGCAACGGATAGAGTGAAGCGGCGTGAAAGTTGAGTTCTCCGTCGGTCGAGGCGCCGATGAGTTTGGCGATCTCGTAGCCGTGGCGGGCTCGCTCCTCAATCAATGAGAGTACAAGCAGTTCCGCCGTACCCTTCTTCAGTTCTTGAACCATGTGCGACAGTACTCCAATATATGGAGCTGATATATATGTACGCGCACGGGCTTGCCGTGTCAAGGCCGCAGCGCACGAAGCCGCCCGGAAGTCAGGACCCACGCCGACGGGCAGCCAAACGACTCGGGGATACGTAGTCCGGCTCTGCTAGAAGTACCCTTGCAAAATCAGGCCAGGGCGAGGGCTCAGCGCGCGATGCTTCACGCGCATTCGCAGCAGTCGCTGCAGCGTTTGCATTTTTCGCAAAGGTGGTTCGGGCAGGCGTCGCGCGTGCACCGTACGCAGATTTCTTCCGAGGGCTCTTGGCAGATGTGGCAGCGGAATCCGGTCTCGGCCTCCGGCTGAGGCGCCTGCTCGGCGCCTAGCGTGGTTGGGTTACTAGCTGCGTGCGACACCGCTGGGCCTCCTCGTGTGCGATCTGCATCTGCGCATCCACCGAGACCGCCAGTTGCCGCATGTACTCCTTCAGTTTCTCGCCAGCGCCCGAATACTGGTTGCGCGCGGACTCCAGCAGGTCCGCCACCGCGGCGTTTTGGTATCGCCTCACTCCGTCCGTCATCGACACCATCATCGAGTTCGTGCGGTCTATCCAGAGGAAGGTATCGACCACGAGCGTCAGGCGTTCGGGCGCAAGGGCCATCGCGCGTGACGAGTTTCTCAAATGGCCCAACTCGACCAGCAGCGCCTCTCGTTGAGCGGAGTACGCCGCCGCGCCGGCCTGCGGCCACTCCTCCGGCTTGATCCCGCTTAGGATCTGCTCCGCTTGTGCGGCCTGCGTCTCAAGGTTCTCCGCAATTGCGGCAACCTCCCAGACCGGCATCGTACCGGCGTCTTCTTGAGCAGGCAGCAGCGCCGCGAACGTGGCGGACAGCAAGATAAAGGCGAGGGATCTCATACCGCTCATGGTAGGCGGCCCCCGCCCCGGTAACAACTGGCGCAGGACTCACGGCGGCAGAAAAGCGTGCCGGACTGCGGCTGGCCCTGGGCGTTAGCTGCGCGACGTTGCGGAGCGTGTGGTGAAAGTCCGGGTCCGACCAGGCGTCAACGGCTGCGCCTGGACACTGCTCGAGCGTGTTCGAGAATGACGCCGGCGTGGCGCCTCGTGGCGATGGACCTACCGCAGCGTTCGATCACAGGCGCGGTTGGCGGCGCGAGATAACGAACTCCGGCGCTTGCATCCGGCCCGGTTACTTTTCAACTTTCTCAATGATCGATTCGGTCGGCGCCATGCGCCCGTTTACGCCTTTCTCGTAGATGTCGGTCCGCACGGATTCGCCGTCCGCGGTCGGCTTGCTCACTTTTTGGGTCAGCGTCTCGGCTTCGAATTCACGCGAATTGACAGCGCTCCGTTCCTTATAGGAAATCTTCTCGGTCACCGTGCCGTCGGCGGAAACCGCGGTCTGAGAACTCTGCAGCGACTGCAATTCCATTCGCGTTGCGTTCACATTGCGGCCCGAGCCGGCGTCAAAACCATAGGTCTCTACCGTCTCGGTACTTGAGCCGTCGGGACGCTCGGTTAGTTTGCCCACGGTGCGCTGCGCCAACTCCAAATCGGCTGTCGCCGGGCTGCGCTCAAAGGTCTGGGTCTCGGTGACCGAGACGCCGTTCTCCACCCGCATCACGGTCTCCTCTCGCGAAGTCACCTGCAGGCCGCTGCCGCCTTGAAGCGTCTTGGTCGTCGTTTCTACCGTTCCCGCCTGCTCGCCTTCTCGCCGTTCGATTGACTCTTCTTCCACAATCGTGCGGAAATCGCCGTTCGGGCTCGTCGTCTGCGTGGTGGTCAGCGTGCGCGTATCGCCGCCCGTTTCCTTCGTGCGCACAATGCGGCGCTCAGCGGGCTGCATTCTGCCGTTCAGGTCCGCTGTGTAGACTGTCGTCGTGGTTTCGATCGTGCCGTCGGGCAACTTGCGTTCTTCGATCCGTTCGCTGTCCTGCCCAGCCGGACGCCCCGTCGCGTCATAACGTTGCCGCACGCGCTCGGTCACCTTCAGGTCCTGCGAGGTGCTGACGACTCGCTCGTCTTCGGTTAGGTAAGGCACAGTGCGGCCGTTGATCGACTTGACGCGCTGCGCCAGCGACTTCGCGTCGCCGTCCACTGAGCGTTGCACGGTCGACTGCGCGGGACGGCTCTGACCGCCCGACTGATACACGACCCTTTCCTCTTGGCGTCTCTCCCTCGGGTCCGCCGGGGGCTTGGCCTCTTCTTCGGCGGGAGCCGCTTCGGGGGCCGGCTCTTCCGCCGCTGCCGGTTCGGGCGCCCTGCTGGAGCCCCGAATGACCTGAATTTGCGCGACGAGCGGGGACGTCAGCGCGAGCATCAAAAGTAGGTTCGCGTAGCGCATAGCTTTACCTTCGCGGGTGTGGAACCCGCACTTAGAGTCTAAAGGCCGGCGTCCGTGTTGGAAACCGGAAAACCTTTTAACTCGGTAAGCATTTCGCCCTAGAACTCGCTGCGCCTACAATTGACCCCTCATGACTCTACATCCATTCCAAACTTCCGCGGTGCTCGGGTCGGGCCTGATGGGTCCCGGCATCGCCCTCTCGCTCGCCATCGGGGGGCTCGACGCCGTCATCGTCAGCCGCACCTCCGAGTCCGCCGCCGCGGGATTAAAGAAAGCCCTGAGCCAACTTGCCGTCCTCGCCGCGCATGGATTGGTAAAGGCCGAGGACGTTTCGGCGGTCCAGGCGCGGCTCTCGTCCTCGACGGACTTCGAGGCCTCGGTCGCCCCCGCCGATATCGTTATCGAAGCCGGTCCCGAGACGATGGAATTCAAGCGGTCCGTCTACCGTCGCCTGGTGGCCGCCGTCCGCCCCGACACCGTGCTCGCCACGACGACTTCCGGGCTATCGATCAACCAGATCGCCGCCGTCTGCCGGAATCCGGAGCGCATCATCACCGCCCACTATTGGAATCCGCCGCACCTGATGCGCCTGGTGGAACTGGTCCGCGCAGACGCTACCTCGGAGCAAACCGTCGCTGACATGCGCGCGTTGCTCGATGCCTGCGGCAAGCGTGCCGTTTTAGTCAAGAAAGACCGCCCCGGGCAACTCGGTAACCGCCTGCAGCACGCCATGGTACGCGAAGCCTTGTACATCGTCGCCGAAGGAATCGCCGACCCAGACGACGTTGATCTTGCGGCGAAGGAAGGATTCGGGCTGCGCCTGCCGGTCTACGGAATCTTCGAGCACGCCGACGCCGTGGGCCTCGACCTAGTGCAGTCCATCCAGGACTACGTTGACCCCGACCTTTGTAGTAGTTCCGAAGCGCCGCCCAGCATCCGCGAGCGCGTCGGGCGCGGCGAACTAGGCATCAAGACGGGCAAGGGCTTCTACGACTGGAGCGAGAAGGACTGGAACAAGGTGCGCGAAACGCGCGACGCGTTCATCTTGCACTTTCTCAAGTCGGAGTTTTCCTAGCCCGGCTACGGCCTGCCGATCTCCTGCCCTGGCGGCCTTGTCGAAGTTCGAATATATACATCAAGATAGAGAAATGTATTGACATTGCGCGCGGCGCGGTGTTCTCCTTTTTAAGGTTCCGTGAATGGATGGACCAACAGGGGCCGTTGAGGAAATACAAGAAGGGTGTAGTCGATGCAAGGTTTTAAATGTTTGATTTTATTGGGTTTAATTGCGGCGCTGCCGCTGTGTGCGCAGAACGCCGAGATTACCGGGACGGTGGCTGATCAAAGCGGCGCCGTCATCGCCGGGGCCAAGGTGACCGTCACCAACCAGGCGACCAACACCGTTCGTGAGGTCGAAACGGGAGAGACGGGCAATTATACCGTTCCGTTCTTGACGCCGGGCATATATAACGTCCGCGCGGAACTGGAAGGCTTCAGCACGGCGACTCGCACGGGAGTCGAGTTGCAGGTCGGCACGGCCGCCAGGATCAACTTCGCCATGGAGATCGGCAACATAACGGAACAGATCGAAGTTGTCGCCACCGGCGAAATGCTGGCCACCGAAGGCACCGCGGTCGGCACGGTCATTGAGAACAAACGCATTGTCGAGCTGCCCTTGAACGGGCGCAATTATCTGCAACTGGTCGCCTTGAGTCCGAACGTGACGGCCGAGCAACGGCCCGCCTTCACGGCCACCGGACGGCAGGGCGGAGAGCGGGCCCAGCAGGCCTTCTCGGTCGCCGGACAGAGGAACGCATTTATCCATTACACGCTGGACGGGATCGAGAACACGGATCCGAACTGGAACCTGTTCGTTTTCCGTCCCTCGATCGACGCGCTGCAAGAGTTCAAGATCGAAACCGGCGTCTACTCGGCTGAGTACGGCCGCAATCCTGGTCAGATCAACGCAACCACCAAGTCCGGTACGAACGAACTGCATGGTACGGTGTTCGAGTTCTTACGCAACAGCGCGCTCGACGCCCGGGAGTGGAAACAGGCATACGAGGAGCAGAATCCGTTCCGGCGCAACCAATTCGGCGCGACGGTGACGGGTCCAATCGTCAAAGACAAGCTGTTCTTCATGGCCAACTACGAAGGCTTGCGCGACGTTAAGACGCTGCAGCAGTTGTCTTCGGTGGCGACCAACCGCATGCGCGCCGGCGACTTCGGCGCCGCGGGCCGCAGCCTCTTCGACCCGGCCACCCGCACCTTCACGACCGACGACGAAGGCAACCCGATCGCCACTTCGGCGCTGCCGTTCGCGAACAACGTAATCCCGTTGGACCGCTGGCACCCAGTCACCCAGAAGCTGCTTGAGCAGTATCCGGGGCCGACGCGCGGCGGCGATGATTTCGTCAACAACTATTCACGGGGCTCCAAACGCCCGCTCAAGTGGGATCAGTTCAATACGCGCATCGACTGGAACGAAAGCGTCAAGTCCTTCTGGTTCGGCCGCTTCGGCTTCAATACGGAAGATACGACAACGGCCTGCGACTTCCCCAATCAATGCCAGAATTATCTGACCGACGCCTATCAGGCGATGCTGTCGAACACGCGGACGTTTAGCCCGACCATCGTCAACGAGTTGCGAATCGGCTATACGCAGTTGTGGAACGAGGCGCTCTCGGAGTTCGCCTACATCCGCGACATCACCACCGAAGTGGGCATCGTCGACGACAATATCACCGTCCCGCCGCCGGCCTGGGGCACGCCGAGCGTCAGCATCGGCAACGGCATCAGCGGCTTCGGCGATCCGGTCGATGCTCCCTTCGTCGATCACAACCACATCTTCCAGTTGCTCGACAACATGTCGATCATTCGGGGCAACCACTCGTTCAAGTTCGGCGGCGAAATCCGCCGCGAACGGATCAACGAGGACGGCAATATTTACAACCGCGGCAACATCAGCTTCAGCAACGCGACCGCTACCCAGAACCCGGTCAGCCCGGCCGGCACCGGCTTCGGATTCGCGGACTACATGCTGGGCAAACCGAGCACCTTTAACTGGGCCGGAGATCTGTCGCGCACGCTGCTGCGGGCCACGGCCTGGTCGCTGTACCTAGAGGACGTTTGGAAGGTCACGCCCAAGCTTACGATCAACATGGGCCTGCGCTATGAGCGCACGCCGCCTTACACCGACAAGCACCGCGGCGTCATCAACATGTGGTTCTACGACTTCGGCGTCTTGCCTGGCGGCGCGGGGAAGGATCCGAACACGCGCCATCCGGTGCTGCTGCGCCAAGGCGAAGGCCCCTTCTATGAAGGCACTGCCGCACGCTTCATCGACGATATCCCAACGGCCACGGGTTCCCAGATCGAAAGCGAGTTTGGATTGCCGCAGTCGCTGATCATCGTCGACAAGAACGATTTCGCTCCGCGCCTGGGCTTGGCCTACAGCGTGGATTCCAAGACGACGATCCGTGCCGGGGTCGGAGTGTTCTACGTCCAGGACGTGGTCAACGCCTCTCAGCACTCGATGGGTCAGAACCTGGCCGGACGCGCCAATGTCACGACTAATTTGCATACGATCGATCTCGACATCGGGCGACCGCTGGCCAACTACGCCGGCGACGGAGTGTGCACCGGCTGGGACGGCATCTGCCAGGGACCGTTCGGCCGGCTGTACTTGGTTTCTCCCGGGCGCCGCACGCCCTACACGATCCAGTACCTGTTCAATATCCAACGCCAGTTGAGTGATTCGACGGTGCTGGAGTTGGGCTACCAGGGCAATCAAGCGCACAAGGTGCAGTTCTTCGCCAAGAAGAACGAGCCGGTATTCCGCACGGGACCCGAGGATGGGCGCACGCTGCAACAGCGGCGACCTTGGGAGAACATTGGACAGTTCCAGTTCATCGACGGTGTCGGCAACTCGAACTACCATGCGTTCGCCGCGAAAGTGACGCAACGGTTCTCGGGAGGCCTCACCTACCTCGGGGCGTTTACCTGGTCGAAGACCATCGACGGCCCCGGCAGCGGCCTGCGCACGGCCCTCACCAACAACGATCCGATGCAGTGGTACGACTACACGCAAAGCCGCGGGCTGGCGGAGTTCCACACTGGCAGGCGATTCGTGACCTCGCTCGTCTACGAGCTGCCGATCGCCAGGAACGCCACAGGCTTCACCAGGGCGATCGCGGGCGGATGGCAGGTCGGCAGCATCTTCACATTGGTCGACGGCACGCCGGCAAACGTCGGCGGCATCGGCGACCGAGCGCAGATCGAGTTGAGCAGCATGCCGGACGCGACCGGCGTCAGCCCCTTCCTAGAGAATCCCACCGCGGATGTCTTCTGGAACCGGGACGCCTTCAACTGGACGAATCCGGAGCTGCAATACCGCTACGGCACGACCGGCCGCAGCGTCCTGTTCACCCCAGGGACGTTCCAATGGGATTTCTCGGTGATCAAGAACACCCGCATCACGGAGCGCCAGAATTTGGAGTTCCGCTTCGAGGCGTTCAACTTCCCGAACCACCCAAATTGGGATATTCCATCGCGGGATGTACGGCAAAGCAATTTTGGTCAGGTCAACACGGCCAAAACCATGCGTGAGATGCAGTTCGGTCTGAAGTATAGCTTCTAGACCACCCCTGGGCTGCGCGGCTTGGTCCCCGCGCAGCCTCCCCTCGCCATCCCCTCTCTCCGAAGTCGAAAGTTCCGCTTGACTTCTGTGGTCATTGCTCACACAATTGCTTAGACGTTCTAAGCATAGGCAATCTAAGTGATACGGCTGCGCATCCTCCAAGGCACGCTGGACCTGACGGTCCTGCAGATCCTCTCGTCCGAAGCGCTGCATGGGTATGCGATTTCGCAGCGCGTCCAAGATGCCTCCGAGGGACGCCTGCTGCTTGAAGAAGGCTCTCTTTACCCCGCGCTCTACCGCATGGAGAAGAAAGGTTGGGTGAGTTCGGAGTGGCAAAAGTCCGGCAACGGACGCCGCGCCCGGGTGTACTCGCTCACCTCTGAAGGCCGACGGCATCTCGCCGCCGAGAAGGCCAACTGGCACGGCGTCTCCGAAGTGATGGAACGTCTATTGGAGCGCTGATGAAGAGCTTGTTTCAGCGGTGGCAAGAGCGCAGACACCTGCGGCGCCGCATCGCTGAAGAGCTTCGCTTCCACCTGGAAGAGGCTGTCGCCGTGCATGTCGGCCGCGGGCTGACGGAGAAACAAGCGCGCGCCGCCGCGGAGGCTCGGCTAGGCAGCCGCCGAGCCATCGCCCATGAGTGCGCAGGCGTGCCGTCCGAGGATCGTCCCTGCGACTCGCTGCAGCTTCGGCGCATGCGGCAGCTGTCCCTACTTGGGGTCGCCGCCGTGGCTCCGCCGGCATTGCTGTTTCTGCTGCTCTCCCATCACATGCGCCGGCTGCCGGTCGAGCAGCCGGAGACCTTGTCCATTTCGGCAAGAACGCTGCCTGATGCGTTTGCCGCCGCCGCGCAGCAACCCGAACAGGCGGCGGCTTTTCGCCGTGCGGCCGGCACATTTCGCACGGCCGGAAACTCGTTTGCGGCAGCGGGTTTTAGCGTGTCGCCCGAGTTCTTTCGGCTCCAGGGCGTAGAGCCGGCGCTTGGCTCGCTTGATGCGCCGGCAGACCGCTGCGTGGCGCTGAGTGATCGTCTTTGGCGCAGCCGCTTTGACGCCGACAAGGAAATCATTGGCCGCCCGGTCAGCCTGGAGGGTTCCTGGCGAACGGTGTGCGCGGTGATGCCCGCTGATTACTGGTTCGTCCAGCGCTCGCGGCTGTTCTGGCTCATACAGGATGACGCGGGCGGAGGAGACGGCGAGGCTTTCTTGTTGCTGCGGGCGGGAGCTGAAGTCTCTCTGGACGTGCACCACTCGATTCCGCTGAATGAAGCTTCGCGGGGCGCCCTCGGCGCGGCAACGGCCGTGTTTTTCTCCGCGCTACTTTTGTTGGCGGTGCTCGGCGCGGCAGAGACCCTTTCGCTTGCGCGGACTCTCGGCGAGTGCCGCAGTGCGGCATTGTTGCTGGCGCGCAGCTACGCGTTTCTTTTCGTGAAGGCCGTGCCGGCCTTGGCTGTGCTGGCTATCGTTTGGACCTTCGCCACGGAGAGTCCGGCGTTTGCGCCGGTCGGCTATTTCGCGGGCGTCTGGTCGCTGGTCAGTTGCTACTTGTTCGGGCTGCTGTCGACGGCGGTGGTTTGGTATGCACTGGTCGACCAACGCGCGCGCTGCCCGGTGTGCCAGCGTGCGTTGGGAATGCCGGTTGACCTGGGCGTTCCAGGAAGCATCTTGTTCGACCTGCCGGCGGTTGAGTACATCTGCACGTACGGTCACGGCACGTTGTACCTGCCCGAACCGACTTCAGAGGGCGTTTGCGAACCGGCTTGGCGAGCTCCTGCCGGGTGGTGGAACGATTTGTTGGGTACCGATGCTTGAAGTTCGCGAACTCACGAAGCTCTACGGCCGTGTAGCAGCGGTACAGGACCTGAGCTTCACCGTCAGGCCCGGAGAAGTCCTCGGGTTGCTGGGACCAAATGGTTCGGGCAAGTCGACCTCGGTCAAGATTCTTGCCGGACTGCTTGAGCCGTCGTTCGGCGAGATACGTTTTGAAGGCGAATCCATCAGCGGCAACATGACCCGCTATCGGCGTTCGATGGGCTATGTGCCCGAAGTTCCCGAACTATATACCTACCTGAGCGGGCGCGAGTACTTGGAGCTGATCGGATGCTTGCGGGAGATTCCTTTTCTCCGCCTGGATCGAACAATTCGTAAATTGCTCGACTTGTTCTCGCTCGGCTCGGACGGCGGCGGCCGCATCTCGACTTACTCGAAAGGCATGCGGCAGAAGATCTTGATCTCAGCGGCATTGCTGGACAACCCGCGCTTGCTGTTGTTTGACGAACCGTTGTCCGGGTTGGACGTGACCTCGGCACTGATTTTTCGGGACCTGGTGCGCCGGCTGGCACTGACGGGTAAGGCGATCGTGTACAGTTCGCACGCCCTGGAGACGGTGGAAAAAATCTGCACCCGCGTCGTCATCCTACGCAAAGGCCGCGTGGCGGCTCATGATTCTGTTGACGCTCTGCGCGACTTGATGCACTCGCCGTCGCTCGAAGACATCTTCACCCAACTTGTCGTTGACGACGATACGGACAGCATCGCCGCGGAGATCGTCAACGCGGTCAGCGCGACGTCATGAGTTGGTTAGCGCCGCAAGACCCGCGGCTGGCGCGGCTCACGGAACTATTCTTCGAGCGATTTTTCTACAACGACCTCATCTCTTCAGAGGACGACCCGCAGCTGGACGCGGCAAACGTGATGGCGATGTTGGCCTTCCCCGGCTTGTTCATGCTGCACTGGGTTCCTAAGTATTACGTCCAGCTCGGTCAAGCTCCCGAGTACGTCCGCGCCTTTGAAACCTTCGGCGACCGTTTCTTCTGGCTGTCCTTTCAGATGAGTGTGCTCGCACTGATCGCGACGTTGCAGTGGGAGCGTTTCTATCCCGATCGCCGCGACTACGCCATCCTTGGTCCGCAGCCTGTTTCGATCGCCGAAGTGTTTGGCGCGCAAGCTCGCGCATTGGTGCGCTTCTTGGGGTTGTTCTTCCTGCTGGTCAACGGATTCGCGGCGTTGTTCTTTCCTCTGGCGATGGTTCCTTATCGGGCGAGCTTGAGCGAGGGTTTGGTTTTTACCTTCGGGCACTGGCTCTGCCTGATCGCGTCGGCCGCGGCCGCTTTCGCCTTCGTGGGATGCCTTCAAGGCGTGTTGATCGCGGCCCTGCCCTCGCGTTGGTATCAGCGGTTCTCCACCGTGTTTCAAAGCTTGCTGGCTGCGTCGCTGATCCTGTTTATCGTCGCCATACCGGTGCTCCGAAGCCGTCTACTTTCGGGCAGTTCGACGCTTGCCGAACTCGTCGGGACATCGGATTGGCTGTGGTTGTTGCCGCCGGCCTGGTTTGCCGCCTTCGGTGAGTGGGCCGCCGGGCGCAACGTCGAACTGTTCCAGCCGCTGGCGCTGAAGGCGTTGTTCAGCCTTGCCGGCGCCGTCTGCCTGTTCGTCGGCGCTTACCTGCTTACTTACCGGCGCTTCGTCGCCCACTCGCTGGAAGGCCCCGCTGTCGGCAAGAATCGGCGGGCGCGGCTTTCCTCTTGGGAGCACGGCGGACTGCGGCGTTGGTGGCTTCGGGATCCGCTGCAGTACGCGACTTTTTTCTTTACGCTGCGTACGCTCATCCGCAACGCTCCCCATCGGCTGTATGTCGGCGGCTTCTTGGCTGCGGGCTGCGGCATCGTTTTTTCACAGTTGTGGACGGCCTCCAACCGCGGGGACGTGGCTGAGGTGGTTCTGCAGCAGCCTTACATCGTGCTCTTTCTGGTCTTCGCCGGCATGCGCAACGCTTTCTCGATTCCGGCGGACCTGACGGCCAACTGGGCGTTTCGCTTCCACTTAAAGCCGGCGCCAGGGCGCTATCTAGGAGGCGTCCGCAAGGCGTTGTGGGCGGCGGCGCCGTTGCCGCTCTTGCTGGTCTCAAGCATTGGGGCGTATTTTTTCATTTCGCCGTACGCGGCGCTGGTTCGGCTGCCGGTCTTCCTGTTGGCGTGTTGGTTTACGAGCGAAGCGGTGATGTGGCGTCTGGGGAAGATTCCTTTCACTTGCCGCTATCTCGCCGGGCGCGCTCACGTGATCATCCTGTGGACCTTCTGCATCGTCGGCATGTTCCTTTACAGCTCGTGGTTCGCTTCGATGGAAGAGCGGGCCTTGGCGAACCCTTGGGACAGCGCCAGCCTGTTGTTACTGTTGCCCCTGCTGCTGCGCTATGCCGGATCGCCGGTCTCTGAGCTTCGCTTTGAAGATACCGACCCGTTCATCGAGCCTCTGCGATTGAGTTGAGCGGTTCTCGCATTGCGGGACTATACTGACCCCTAGCCGGGGCTCGAGTCGAGCTGGCGGTGTGGCTTTAGGGGGATTCGATGTTCTACCGGTTAGCAAGCGCTATGGCGGCGTTCGCGATCGCCGCCGCCGCTCAGGATGCGGCTCTCGATCACTTTGAAAAGGCCGTCCGACCGGCTCTTGCGGCGAATTGTTATGCCTGCCACAGCGGGGGGTCGCCGCAGGGCAACTTGAATCTGGCCACGATGCAAGGGATCGAGAGGGTCGTCAAGGCCGGCGACCCGGACGGCAGCTTGTTGATGCGGGCGATACGCTACCAGGACGCCAATCTGCTGATGCCGCCGGGCAAACCGCTTCCGGTCGAGGTCGTCGCTGAGTTCGAGGCCTGGATACGCGCCGGAGCGCCGCTGCCTGCCGACAAACCGGCCGCCAAGGCCAAGTTGTGGTCGCTCGAAAAACCGCAAATGAGCGAGCCGCCCCAGGTGCAGGATATGAGTTGGGCGCGCAACGAGATGGATCGCTTCATCCTGAACCGCCTGGAAAAGGAAGGGCTGCAGCCGGCGGCGGCAGCGACGAAGGAAACGCTGATCCGGCGGGCGTCGTTCGATTTGACCGGACTGCCGCCAACGGCCGAAGAGATCGCCCGGTTCGCCGCCGACACATCGCCGCAGGCTTATGAACAACTGATCGATCGTCTGCTGGCCTCGCCGCGTTACGGCGAGCGTTGGGGACGCCACTGGTTGGATGTGGCGCGCTATGCGGACTCGGTGAACGACTCGGTTAACGCCGGGCAGCGCTTCGCCTGGTCGTATACGTACCGCGATTGGGTGATCCGCGCGCTGAATGAGGATATGCCCTACGACCAGTTCGTGCTCTATCAACTGGCGGCTGACCGCGTGAAGGGTGCCGAGCAGCGTCACTTAGCAGCGCTGGGATTTTTGCGGTTGGGACGCGAGTTCCCGAAGAGTTACCCCGAGACTGTCGACGATCGCATTGATGCGACTACGCGCGGCTTGATGGGCTTCACCGTCGCCTGCGCGCGCTGCCACGACCACAAATACGATCCGATCCCGACGAAGGATTACTACTCGCTGTACTCGATCCTGTCGAACATCCGGCAACCGGATGAGCTGCCGCTGCTGGGCAAACCGGCGAAGCCCTCGCCGCAACAGAAAATTTACCAGGAGCGCCTGGAGCGCATCCGCCAAGTCGACCAGGAGTACCGAGTTCGGCGGAATGCCGAGATGGTGGCGTTCTTCAAGTCGCAGACCGCTGATTACTTGATCGCCGCTAAGGACGCGGAAGGCTTAAGCAATCCGCAGATCGAAGAGTTAGTTCGCGACCGTCAGCTCAACTTGCACGTGCTGGCGCGCTGGCGCAAGTTCCTGGAGAACTCGAAGACAACGGACGAGCCGGTGTTTCGGTTGTGGCACGCGGCTGCGGTGCTTCCTGAGGCGGAGTTCGCGTCGAAGTGGCCTGGCGTGCTCGGCGCCGTGGACGGAAATGCCTTGATCGGCGCAGGCGCCGCACGAGCCGCGTCGCTGCGAGAGCTTGCCGAGGCCTATGCGGCGGTTCTCGCAAAGCATGACCTGAGCGAGTCGTTGCGGGAGCCGGCGGCGGAGCAGCTTCGCTCGGTGATGAAGGGGCCGGCATCACCGGTCGACGTACCGTTGGAAGAGTTTGCTCTGATCTATACCGAGGGCGACAGCAATAATACACGGGCGATCCGCGTCCGCTACAACACGATGCTCGCCCAGGCGGCCTACGACGGAGCGCCGCCGCGAGCGATGGCGGTCGAGGATGTTCCGGATCCCGAGCCGGTACATGTTTTCCTGCGAGGCAACCCGAACAACCCGGGCGAGCCGGCGCCGCCGCATTTCCTGTCCGCTCTGGGCGGCAGTGAAAAAGAACCGTTCCGAGACGGCGCGGGGCGTTTGGAATTGGCCGAAGCGGTTATCAATCCGGAGAATCCGTTGACGGCGCGGGTCATCGTCAACCGTGCGTGGATGCACCACTTTGGATTCGGGTTGGTGCGGACGCCGAGCGATTTCGGTTTCCGCGGCGATCTGCCGACGCATCCGGAACTGCTCGATTACTTAGCGGTGAAATTCGTCCAGGAAGGCTGGTCGCTGAAGAAGCTGCACCGGCTGATCATGACTTCGGCGACGTACCGGCAAGCAAGTGCGGACAACGAGAAGGCTCGCCAGGTTGACCCGGAGAATCAGCTGTTGTGGCGCATGAATCGCCGGCGGTTGGAGATTGAAAGCGTGCGCGATGCGATGCTGGCCGCGGCAGGACGGCTGGATTTGACGTCCGGAGGATTACCGTTTTCGCTGACGGCGCTGCCGGCGGTCCCGCGGCGGTCGGTTTACGGCTTTATCGAGCGCGGGAGGATTCCAGAGATATAGAGCGCGTTCTGTTGTGCTTCGCCGGATCAACACGCGCCGATGCGCTTCGAGACGACGGTGCCGCACCAGGCGTTGGTCTTTCTGAACAGCACGATAGTGGCCGAGCACG
>CAMPKL010000024.1 GCA_946887065.1 uncultured Bryobacterales bacterium | reverse complement strand
GAGCATGACGTGGTTGAAAGGCCGGTTGAGTACGCCGTCCCCGGTGAAAGAAGCCATCGAATAGCGTTCCTGGGCCGTCGGGGGAATCGCGAGAATCTCCGCTGAGTCGGTCGCTTCCTGCGCGATGAAAAACGCGCCGATCTCTCGCCCCTCAACGGGATCCGCAAAGATCAGCAGGCCGTCGGTGAAGTAAAACTTTACGTCCTCGCGCTCTAAAAACAGGTCACGGACGCGGTAGCACTGTTCCGGATCCAGCCTAAGCGCGTTGATTTGAGTGCGGTACTCCTCAACCGCTTGGCCGCGTAGCAACGACGCAAGCAATACGAGGGAGAAGATGACGCGCCAAAGCAAGATTCGCCTGCACTAATTGTAAGGCTTTGGCCGGCGAGCCGATCTCCGCCCCATTCCCCGGCTTGGGCTAGATGGCGGCAGCGGAAACCGGAATCTTAGAACGGTGTCCTTCGACCACCACGATTCCCGTCGACGACACCTGGTAGCGCGCCCGGTCATCCTCTTCGTTGAATCCGATGATCGTCCCCGGTTCGATGGTCGCGTTTTTGTCGATGATCGCTCTTCGTATCCGGGCGCCCGCGCCGATACGGCAGCCGTCCATCACCACGCAATTCTCGATCGTCGCGCCGTTATCGGCGAATACCCGCCGCCCAAGAACCGAGTCGCGGACCTCGCTGCCGGCTAGAATGCAGCCTTCGCTCACGACGGAGTTGATGGCATGGCCGCGCCGGCCTTCTTCATCGAAAGTGAACTTCGAAGGCCCCTGCGGGTACTCCGCTGTGCGCAAGGGCCACTGGTAGTTGTAGAGGTTCAGCAACGGCTTGACGGCGCGCAAGTCCATGCTGGCCTCGAAGTAGGCCTCGATCGTTCCCACGTCCCGCCAGTAGCCGCGATTCTCGGGCATCTCTCCCGGAACTTCGTTGGAATGGAAGTCATACGCGTAAATCGGATGCTCGTGGATCATGTCCGGCAACATGTTCTTGCCGAAGTCATGCTCGGAAGATGGGTCGGCGGCGTCCCGGCGAAGCTCGCTCACCAATACTTCGGTGTCGAACAGGTAATTGCCCATCGATGCCAAAGTCCATCCCGGACGCCCTGGAATCTCCGGCGGGTTGGCGACCTTTTCGTAAAACTCAGTGATGCGCCAATCCTTGTCGATCGCCATCGTTCCAAACTCAAGGGAATCCTCAACCGGAATGGGCAGCGCCGCGACAGTGCCCTTCGCGCGCTTCTCGGTGTGGTAGCTGATCATCTGGGAGATGTCCATGCGGTAGATGTGGTCCGCTCCAAACACGGCAACCATTTCCGGCTGAGAGAGCTCCAGAAGATGCATGTTCTGGTAAATGGCGTCCGAGGTTCCGCGATACCAGTGATCGCCTTGGCGCATCTGAGCCGGGACGGGGATGATGTATTGGTTCTGCAATAGCGGAGAAAACTGCCACGCCTCTCTTAAATGCTGCAGCAAAGACTGGCTCTTAAACTGCGTCAAGACGTAAAGCGAATAGATTCCCGAGTTGACGAAGTTACTCAACACGAAGTCGATAATCCGGTACTTCCCGCCAAACGGCACGGCCGGCTTGCTCCTCTCCCGGGTCAGCGGATACAGCCGCGTTCCTTTGCCGCCGGCGAGAATGATTCCTAGTACCCGGACTTGCTGCATACCTTTAGTTCATCTCCAATGCGCCGTCGACAAGTTCGGCGCGCAGCGGGTGTCGTTCTGCCAGCTCCATGCTATGCGTAACCACGATGAGAATCGAGTCTTCCTCGCGCTGAAGCTCCAACAAAAGGCTTGAGACTTCATCAGCGCGTTTCCGATCGAGGTTTCCCGTCGGCTCGTCGGCAAGCAGCAGAGCCGGCCGGTGGATCAGCGCGCGGGCGATAGCGACTCGCTGCCGTTCGCCGCCCGAGAGTTCCGCCGGCAAATGCGTCGCGCGATCGGCCAACCCGACTCGATCAAGCAGCCCTTGCCCCCGTTTCTTCACTTCGTCCGGATTCGCTGGGGCGCTCGCCAGGGTCGGCACCAGGACATTCTCCAATGCCGTCAGCTGCGGCAACAGATGGTGGTCCTGGAAGATGAATCCGACGCTGCGATTGCGATAAACGGCCAATCCCTCGGCCGACATCTTCAAGGGCTCTTTCTCGCCCAGCCGAAACGTGCCGGAAGTGGGTTGTTCCAGCGAACCCAGGATGTAAAGCAGCGTACTTTTGCCCGATCCGGACGGGCCGGTGATCGATATAGCGTCGCCCTTGTTCAGCTTGAGGTCGACCTTCTTCAACACGACTAGCGGCTCGCTGGGCGTTGCGTACTGCTTGCCCAGACCTTCAACAACGAGCGCTTGGTCCTGCCCCGACATTCACCCTAGCCCCGAAAGCATGCCACATTGTTCCACATAATAGGGCCGCGCCAAGTCGAGACATACGCCGAAAATCAGAGCTTGAACAGCTCGCGGAGCCGTTTCGTCTGAGCCCGGCTCACCGGGATCGCCGTCTGGTTCTTATCGCTCATCCGCAACTGATAGCTGGACTTGAACCAGGGGATCACCTCCTTGATCCGGTTGATATTGACCAGGTAAGAGCGATGCGGACGCCAAAACAGCGACGCGTCGAGGTGCGACTGTAGATCCTCGATCGTGCGGTAATTCGACAGGCCCTCGATGGACGACGCGACGACCGTGATGACGCCTTCTTCAATCGTGGCGTAGGCAATCTCCGTCTCGTCCACCAGAAACATCCGGTTGCTGTTGCGAACCAAGAGCTTCGTCGGCGAACGCTTGTCGCTGAGTTGGGCCAACAGCCGTTCGACCTGGCCCGCTGCGTCGTCAGGGGATTCGATCAGCCGGCGGGCCCGTTCGATGGACTTGTCTAATCGGGCTTTCTCGATCGGCTTCATCACATAATCGGCCGCCGCCAACTCAAAAGCTTGCACCGCATACTGATCGAAAGCCGTTGCAAAGATGAAGTGCGGCAGCCGCCCGCCGCGTTCGATCATCTTCCTCACCACGCTCAAGCCGTCCAGGCCGGGCATCTGCACGTCGAGGAATACCAGATCCGGCTCGTACTCCTCGATCATCGTGATCGCCTCAAGGCCGTTAGCGGCTTCTCCCACGACCTCGACTTCCGGGTGCGATTTCAGCAGAAAGGCCAGCTCTTCGCGGGCCAGCTGCTCGTCATCAACGATAAGTGTGGAGATCGACATGGTGCGCGATGCCTAGTCTAGCCAAACCCGCCCGCCAACTCACAATCCAAGGTCGGCACGGGGCTGCACTAGATATCTATCTCATCTGACTGCAACAGGTTAGCGCCACCGCCGGCCGATTTGTTTGGAGCCGGTCTCTACACTGGAGATGACTTTAGCTCCGGCCATGCGCTGCCCTTGAGCGTTGTGGCTGAAGCGAGCGCTGGTTCTGGCCGATAACACTTAGGTGCAAGGCGGAATCACTCTTCATCCCACGGACATACATCCGAGGAGACTTCGATTGACTCATCAAGCTTTGCCCGTGCCGCTGGATCCGACGCGAACCGGCGACGACGCCTCGCGCCTGGAGCGCGGAATCCAACGGCTGGTCGTCGGCCAGGAAGACGCCATCCGCCAGATCGTCAACGTCTACCAGACCTTCGTGGCCGGAATGAATTCCCCAGGGCGCCCAGTCGGCAACTTCCTCTTTCTCGGTCCCAGCGGGACAGGCAAGACCCGCGTTGTCGAGGCCACCGCGGAAGTCCTGTTGGGCGACGCCTCCGCCGTAGTCAAGATTGATTGCGCCGAGTTCCAACATAGTCATGAAATCGCGAAGTTGGTTGGCTCGCCTCCCGGCTACTTGGGACATCGGGAGACCCAGGCGCTGCTCAGTCAGGAGGCTCTCGATCAACACCACACCGCCGCCGTGCCTCTCTCGCTCGTGTTGTTCGATGAGATTGAGAAGGGCAGCGATGCCCTCTGGCATCTGCTGCTCGGCATTCTCGACAAGGGTGTTCTCACTCTCGGCGACAACCGCAAGGTAGACTTCGCCCAATGCTTGATCTTTCTGACCAGCAACCTGGGAGCCAAGGAGATGGAGGCGCTCGTCGGACCCGGAGTAGGCTTCTCGTCCCTCGCCGGAGCCGCGAGCGGCGCGGCCCTGCGACAGCGCGTCGAAAACATCGGCGTTCAGGCCGCGCGCAAGCGTTTCTCGCCCGAGTTCATGAATCGAATCGACAAGACGGTCGTATTCCATTCGCTCGGCGACGCGGAACTCCAACGCGTCCTGGACCTCGAACTGGCCCAGGTGCAACGTCTGATCTTGATGGGTACGCCCTGCCTCTTCCAAGTCAGCGCCGAAGCCCGCCGCCTGCTGATCGAGTCAGGGACCGACGCGAAGTACGGCGCTAGGCATCTCAAGAGGGCCATCGAGCGGCTCTTGGTGCATCCCATGGCTAATTTAGTCGCCTCGGGTCAGATTCGCCCCGGGGACCGCGTCGATATCGACCGCGCCGAGTCCGATTTCCAGTTCCAACGTACCGACGAGGGCCTGACCCTTTACCAGATGTATCGTGCCGCGGGACTGGCCTTTCCGATCGACGAACCGCTTTTCGATGAGCAAAGCCGCCGCCGAGCAGCCGCTGGAGATCCCGACCGTGGCCGCGAAGCTTTTTCGGTGTAAGCCCGCGCTAGTCCGCAGTCCCTTCGATCAGTTGCAGAATGCGGTCCGCCAATCGGGCGGCCGCCTTCACCGAGTCGAAATGCGTCGTTCGTATCAAATGCACGCCGTTGCGCACCGCTAGGGCCGCGGCGGCCGCGCTCCCCGCTTCCCATTCCGCCGCGGGGGCGCGGACCGTCTCGGTAAGGAACAGGTCCCCGGCCAGCGAAACCGCGATCGGCTGTCCCAATCCGCTAAGAGCCGACAGACGTTCCAGCAACTCCAGGCTTTGCTCGGGCCGTTTGCCCAGCCCCGGCCCCGGACTCAACATGATGCGGCGGCGGTCGACTCCTCCGGCCAAGGCCCGCTTCACCGCCGACTCCAAATCCGCCGTGACCGACTCGACAACGTGCGGAATGTGGCGCGGTTTGACCCAACTCTCGGCCCCGCTGGGGCCGTGACCGATGATTAACGCCGCGTCCGAGTTCCCCAACGTCCGCGACATCAGAGCGTCTACAGTGATGCCGCTGGGGTCGTAGATGCCTGCCGCTTCCAGTTCGAGGCAGCGCGCCGCGGTCTCCGAGTTATAGGTCGTAACGAAAAACGGCAGCGCCGAGGCCGCACGCAATTTGCGAATCGTCGGCACGATGCGCTGCAGTTCATCGTCCGCGGAGATTCGTTTACCGCTCGGTCGAACCGGCAGGGCGCAGACGTCCAAGAAGTCCGCTCCGAGGTTCGCCAACTCCTCCGCTCGCGCGAGCAACGCATCGGGGTCCGGCTTGCCCGGAACGGCGGCGCTCGACACGTCCAAAACAACGGAGACCAGCGTGCGAGCTCCCAAAGGCGTCTCGGACCCGCGAAAAATCCAAGGGAATCGTTTGCGTACGTAATTCATTTTTCTAGGAACAAGGCTTTGCGGCTTTTCCGCTGATACAGCCAAAACGCCACTGCCATGGCCGCCGCCGCTGCCGCCGTGATGGCAACCGACGCGTAATCTCTATCGTAGACCTGTGCGCCGATCATCGTGCTGGCTAATAACGCCGGGATTCGGCCAAGACCGGAAATGAGCACGAATTTCCCGAGCGGAAAGCCCGACACCCCCGCCCCATAGGACATCGCGTCCTTCGGCGCCCCAGGCAGCAGGAAAAGCAAGAATATCGCCGTCGGCGCCCTCGGCGAAAGAATCGCCCGATCTAGGCGATCCATCGTCTTTTCGCCAAGCATCTTGCTCAGCGCCGGTCTTCCCGCAATCTTTCCAAAGCCGTAGGCCGTCGCTGAGCCCAGCATGATGCCGGCCAAAGAAAGCAGAAAGCCCTGCCAGGCCCCAAAAACATAGCCTGCGGCGAACTGCGTGATCTCGCCGGGAATCAGGAACACCACGACTTGAACGAACTGAATCGCCAGGCAGATCAAATAGCCCGACGGCCCGCTCGAGCGCATCGCGGCCACCAGCGCCTCGCGGTCGCTTAAATCGCTGAAAAGCCCGGTCCGCCAAACGGCCGCAAAGACCAGCGCGAGTACAATCGCCGCGATGTAGGGAATCAGTCTGTGGACGGGAGACGCCGCCGCCAGGGACTGGCTCGCATCTTGCGCGCCGTCCGGAATCAAGCCTTTCGCCTCACGGTTTGCGTGCGAAAATGCGTGCTTGTCCCTTTATCGAGCTGCCCGCGCGTACGAAGCGATCCATTAACCGCGACCACAACTCATTCTATCGTCCGCACCAGTCGCCCCAAGATGCTCACCGCCGCCAACGCCGCCGTCTCGGCCCGTAACACGTTGGGGCCCAGCGAAATCGCCTGCGCCCCGGCATTCCGCGCCAGCACTAACTCTTCATCGCTCCAGCCGCCTTCCGGCCCAACGAACATGGCCACAGTCGATGAGGCGCTAAGACCCGCCAACAGGCCCGCCGACGGCTCCTGCCCTGAAAAATCGACGAGGCAGCGCAGGTCCGCGTTGCGCCCCAGCGCCTCCGCTAAGGTCGCCGGCGCCTCGACCGCCGGGGTCGATAGCCGCCGTGACTGTTGCGCCGCTTCCTCGGCAATTCTTTCCCAGCGTTCGATCCGCTTCGCCGCGCCTTTGATCAATCCGCCGTCGCTTCGTTCGGCCGCCACCGGCACAATCGCCGAGACGCCCAACTCCGTCGCCTTCTCCACCGCCCACTCAAACCGGGGCAGTTTAATCAACGCTAAGTGCAGTTCCAAGCGAGCCAGCGCGGGAGAAGAAGGGAGTGCCTCGATCGTTGTGAACACGACCTGGCGAGGGTCGATCGACGCGGCTACCGCCGTCCACGCCTGCGCGCCGTCCGATACCTCGACCGTCTCGCCCGGCTTGAGCCGCGCCACGCGCGCCAGATGATGCGCCCTTGCGCCGCTCGCTATGGCTCGCCCGTCGCTCACGTTGTCTACGAATACCCGCCGCGGAGCCATCAAATCGTCTCAACGCCAGTCTAGCCGTTTGTTAGACACAGCCCTAAGGTTGGTACTCTACTAATAGAACCCTCGTGCAAATCATTGACGGCAACCGTACCGAATTCGACGCTGTGATCGTGGGGTCCGGCGCCACCGGAGGATGGGCGGCCAAACAGCTCACCGAGGCGGGCCTCAAGGTCGCGGTGATCGAGGCGGGCTCGCGCGTCACTCCGCAGGATTTCTCCGAGCACGTCCAGCCCTACGAGACGAAGTACCGCTTCCTCTCCAAGGCTTTCTTGCGCGACAGGCCGATGCAGCGTCTCAACTACGCCTGCGAAGAAACCAACTACAAGTGGTTCGCCAACGACGTCGAAAATCCCTATTCGCACCCGGAAGATAAGCCTTTTCGCTGGATCCGCCTCCGCGCCCTTGGCGGCCGCTCGCTCGCCTGGGGACGCGGCGTCTTCCGCCACTCCGACCTCGACTTCAAGGCCGCCGGCCGCGACGGCTGGGGCATCGACTGGCCCATCACCGCCGCCGAAATGGAGGCGCACTACGAAACCGTCGAACGCTTCATCGGCTGCAGCGGCACGGCAGAAGGCCAGGCGGCCTTGCCCGACAGCATCTTCCAGCCGCCTCTGGGCATGTACTGCGGCGAACGTCGTCTCAAAGACGGCGTCATGAAAAAGTTTGGACGTGTCATCACCGACGGGCGCTCCGCCGTCTTGACCCGCGCCCTCAACGGCCGCCAGCCCTGCCACCATTGCGGCCCTTGCCACCGCGGCTGCTCGACCAATTCAGTCTTCGCCAGCCCCTTCGTGACGCTCGCCGCCGCCGAGAGGACCGGTAATCTCACCGTTCTCACCGACTCCGTCGTCAGCCACGTCGTCACGGACCCGTCGTCCAACCGGGTTCGCGGTGTGGCCTACTTCGATCGCTTCACCCGCGAGGCCAAAGAAGTGCGCGCCAAGGTCGTTATCCTCGGCGCCTCGACGCTGGAGTCCACCCGCATTCTGATGAACTCCGCCCCCGGCGGTTTGGCCAACGGGAGCGGCGCCTTGGGACATTACCTCATGGATCACATGATGGTCGGCGTTCGCGGCCGAGTCCCCATGGAAAAGAGCGAACTGCGTTGGCGCGGCTTGCCCAACAGCCCCAATCACATCGTCGGCATACGCTTCCGCAACGTGGACCGCACCGAAACGAACGGCTTTATTCGCGGCTATCACATGACCGGCAGCTCGCGCCCGTCGTTCAACACCGGCGCGCCCGGCTTTGGAGCCGACTATAAACGTCGCGTGCGCGACGACGCCTATTGGACGATGGGTCTCAACGCCTTCGTCGAACATCTGCCGAGCTACGAGAACCACGTCGAGCTTGACCGGAATCGCGTCGACGCCTGGGGCATCCCCACGCTTCGTGTCTCCTGCACCTACGGCGAGAACGAACGGCTGATGTCGAAGGATGCCCAGGTCGAAATAGCCGGCATGCTCGAAGCAGGCGGCTGCAAGGATGTCGCCCGCGAGGGCTGGGACGAGTCGGCGCCCGGCTTCGCCATTCACGAGGTCGGCACCGCCCGCATGGGAGACCGCCCCGGCAACAGCGTTTTGAATAAGTATTGTCAGGCCTGGGAGACCCCCAACCGGTTCGTCGTCGACGGCGCCGCTTGGCCCACGTCGGCGTGTCAGAACCCGACGCTGACGATGATGGCTAATGCCGTACGGGTCTCGGAATACATTGTCGATCAAGGCAAACAAGGCGCCTTTGCTTAGAGGCCGCCGCGGGGCGATCTCGGTTGCAATAAGTCCTGTGCGATCAGTAAGCTCGATTGCTTGGCCGTAGTTTGAGGAGGGCAGATGGGTTCGTTCGATGTACCGCTGACAAAGGCGGGATTTGGCAAAACGTCCAGGCACGACAACTGGTGGCTAACGCCGCTCGCCGTCTTCCTGGGATTCTCCGCGTTTATCGTCTATTCGACCTGGGCTGCCTTCCAGGGCGATCACTACACGTTTGGCCCCTACCTGTCGCCGTTTTATTCGCCCGAACTCTTCGGCGATTCGCCGCATAGCTGGTTTGGCCCGCAGCCTTCTTGGTGGCCCGCCATTTTGCCGTTTTCTCCGGCTCTGCTGATCCTGTGGGCGCCGGGCGGTTTCCGCTTCACCTGCTACTACTATCGAGGCGCGTACTACAAAGCCTTCTGGGCGGACCCTGTCGCCTGCGGCGTTGGCGAGCCGCGCAACGCTTACCGCGGCGAGAAGACTCTGCCGCTCGTGCTGCAGAACGTCCATCGCTATTTCCTCTACCTCGCATTGGCCTTCCTTGCGATGCTCGCCTATGACGCGTGGAAGGGAATGTGGTTCGTCGATCCGGCCACCGGCGCCGAACAATTCGGCATCGGTGTCGGCAGTATCGTGCTCGTTTTGAACGTCGTCTTCCTGGGGTCCTACACGCTCGGCTGCCACTCGTTGCGGCACCTCATCGGCGGCGCCCGCGACAGCCTAGCGGGACGCGGAATGCAGCGCACCGCGTATGACTGCGTCAGCAGCCTCAACTGCCGTCACATGCGTTTTGCTTGGATTAGTTTGTTCTGGGTCGGCTTCAGCGACTTGTACGTTCGAATGTGCTCGATGGGCATCTGGACCGATTGGAGGCTCTTCTAGTGTCGGACTACGAATCATTTGATTACGACGTTCTCGTAATCGGCGCCGGCGGAGCCGGACTTCGCGCGGCCATCGAAGCGGCGCAGTCCGGGGTGAAAGTCGGCCTCGTTTGCAAATCGTTGTTGGGCAAGGCTCACACCGTCATGGCCGAAGGCGGCATGGCCGCCTCCATGGGCAACGTCGACGACCGCGACAACTGGAAGGTCCATTTCGCCGACACGATGCGCGGCGGCCAATACCTCAACAACTGGCGCATGGCCGAGTTGCATGCCAAAGAAGCCGCCGAGCGCGTACGCGAACTCGAAGGCTGGGGCGCGGTTTTTGACCGCACTCCCGACGGCCGCATCTTGCAGCGCAACTTCGGCGGACACCGCTATCCGCGCCTAGCTCACGTCGGCGACCGCACCGGCCTTGAGTTGATTCGCACGCTTCAAGACTACGCCGTCCACAAGGGCATCGAAGTCCACATGGAGCAGACCATCGTCGATCTGTTCAAGACCAGCGGCCGCATCTCCGGCGCCTTCGGCTACGACCGCGAGCTAGGCCGCTTCAAGGCCTTCAACGCCAAAGCCGTTGTCCTGGCCACCGGCGGCATCGGACGCTCCTTCGCCGTCACTTCCAATAGTTGGGAGTACACCGGCGACGGTCAGGCCCTGGCGTTCCGCATCGGCGCCTCGCTAATCGACATGGAGTTCGTCCAGTTCCATCCCACCGGAATGGTCTGGCCGCTCTCCGTCGCCGGAATTCTCGTGACGGAAGGCGTCCGCGGCGAAGGGGGCATTCTCAAAAACAGCGAAGGCCGCCGGTTCATGTTCGACGACATCCCGCCGCTCTATAAGAATCAGACCGCCGACACGCCCGAGGAGGGCTGGCGCTACGTCACCGGCGACAAGAACGCCCGCCGTCCGCCGGAGCTACTGACGCGCGACCACGTCGCCCGCTGCATCATGCGCGAGGTCAAAGAGGGCCGCGGCAGCCCGCACGGCGGCGTCTTCCTCGACATCGCCTGGATCAAAGAGAAGATCAAGGACTCCGAGGCGCACATCAAGAAGAAGTTGCCCAGCATGTACCACCAGTTCATGCAGTTGGCAGGCCTCGACATCACCAAGGAGCCGATGGAAGTCGGCCCGACGACGCACTACGTCATGGGCGGCATTCGCGTCGAAGCCGATTCGCAGATGACCGACGTGCCCGGCCTATTCGCTGCCGGCGAATGCGCCGCCGGCCTGCACGGCGCCAACCGCCTGGGCGGCAACTCGCTGTCCGACCTCATCGTCTTCGGCAAACGCGCCGGCGAGTACGCCGTCAAGTTCGCTAAAGAGAACGGCGCTGTTCGGTTCGACGCCGCCGAGGCGAAGACCGCTGGACAACGCGCCGTAGCCCCCTTTGAACGCGCCGGCGGCGAGAACCCCTTCACCATCCAGCACGAGTTGCAGCGGCTCATGCAAGACAAGGTCGGAATCATGCGCGTCGAGAGCGAACTCGAAGAGGCCATCGAGGAACTCGCCAAGCTGCGCGTACGCGCCGAGAAGTCAGCGCCCAACGGCAACCGCGAATACAATCCGGGCTGGCACACGTGCCTCGATCTGCCCAACATGCTGATCGTCGCCGAGGCCTGCGCCAAATCAGCGATTGCACGCAAAGAGAGCCGCGGCGCACACGCCCGCCTCGACTACCAAGAGAAAGAGGCCGCCTTCTCCAAAATCAACCATCAATGCGTGCCAGCGTCCGACGGCGGCGTACAGATCGTTGTGCTCCCGACCATCCCCGTTCGCGAAGATCTGCAGCAGATCATCGACGACCAGCAGAAGTAACCGGAGAGAAGGAAACACAATGCCCTCAGCAAAGTTTCAAATCTGGCGCGGCGACAGCCACCAGTCCGGCAGGCTTCAAGAGTATCCGGTCGAGTTTCAGGAAGGCATGGTCGTCCTCGACGTCGTGCATAAGATACAGGCCGAACAGCAGACCGATCTCGCCTGCCGCTGGAACTGCAAGGCGGGGAAGTGCGGTTCGTGCTCCGCCGAGATCAACGGCAAGCCGCGTCTGATGTGCATGACCCGCATGGATCAGATCGATGTGTCCGAACCGGTCACAATCGAGCCCATGCGCACGTTCCCGCTGATAAAAGACCTCGTTACCGACGTCTCTTGGAATTACGAAGTCAAGAAGAAGATCAAACCCTTCAAGCCGCGCAAACCCGACGCGCCGGACGGCACCTGGCGCGTCATGCAAGAAGATATCGAGCGCGTGCAGGAATTCCGCAAGTGCATCGAGTGCTTCCTGTGCCAAGACGTCTGCCACGTCCTGCGTGAACATCACCTGCACGACGAGTTCATCGGCCCGCGCTTCTTCGTCTACGCCGCGGGCATCGAGATGAACCCGCTCGACGTCGAAGACCGCATCGCCGATCTCAAAGAGGAACACGGCATCGGCTACTGCAACATCACCAAGTGCTGCACCGTCGTCTGCCCCGAGCACATCACCATTACCGACAACGCCATCATCCCCTTGAAAGAACGCGTCGTCGATCAATTCTTCGACCCATTGACCAAACTCTTCCGCGTCTTCGCCTAGTCGCAACCGATAATCCGAGTCCACATCCAAATCGAACCCGAGCCAAGGGCGCAAGCCCTTGGTCCAACTCAGCAAGCGTGAAGCAAGAAGTATGCCATCCCCGGTCATCGTTCGGATGCTCACCATGGCCGATGTGTCGTTGTTGCTCAATGCCGACGCCGACGTCTTCGACGAAGAGGTCAATCCCAAGCTAGCGTCCCAGTTCCTGGCGGACCCTAGACACCACATGGCAGCGGCGTTGCTCGACGGGACCATCGTGGGGATGGCTTCCGCGGTGCACTACATTCATCCAGACAAGCCGGCGGAGTTGTGGATCAACGAGGTGGGCGTCGCCGGTCGCTGCCGGCGGCAGGGCATCGCCAGGCGGTTAATGCAGGCTCTATTCGACCATGCTCGAGCGCTTGGCTGCGCGGAGGCCTGGGTGGCGACTGAGCTGGATAACACGGCCGCGCGTGAGCTTTACCGCTCATCCGGCGGCGCCGAACAGGAGATCGCCTACTGCACGTTCCGCCTATAGCGCGGAAGCAGGCTCAAGTTGCATCGCTGCTGCCGGAGGCGGTTCAAAACTGCCTGTTGCTTTGCCTTTCCCGCAGGAGTAATGTATCAATCACCGGAAATTTGCTGATAGATATAACAGCAAAATCATTTGTCTCCAAAGGAGTTGCAACGCGATGGTCACACGCCCCCGCCTTGTGTTTGCCTTCATCGGTCTTGCGCTTGTCCTGCCGGCCCCGTCCGGGGTGGCTCAGGCTCAGACTTTTGAGTGGGTCCGCCAGTTCGGCACGAGCCGTGACGAGCAAGTCAACGCCGTGGCGTTGAGTCTGTCCGGGGTCTACGTGGGGGGAAACACGATCGGCGTATTCCCAGGCGAGACCGCCGTGTTGAACGACGTGGAGGCCTTTGTGGCCCGTTACGACAATGCGGGCAACCAGCTGTGGGCGCACCAGTTCGGCTCCGTCGCGGTCGCCAGTGATGCGGTGAGGGGCATGGCCGCGGATGCAACCGGCGTCTACGCCGTGGGAATCACTAACGGCAGTCTGCCGGGCCAGGCCGCCCCACTCGGCTCCGGCGATATTTTCGTTCGCAAGTACTCCGTTGATGGGGCGGCGTTATGGACCCGTCAATTCGGAACAGCCTTCTTGGATGAGGGACGCGCTGCCGCCGTCGACGCTTCCGGCGTTTATATTGCAGGGATTTTGGGCAGCGACGGCGTGCTTCGTAAATACGACCTGAGCGGCACGGAGCTGTGGTCGCGAACGGTTGACTCCGGTTCCGTGGATCAAATTCGCGGCCTTGCGGTACACACGTCGGGCGTCTATGTCGTCGGATTAACCAATGGATCGCTGCCGGGTCCGTCCCTGGGCAACGCCGACGTTTTCATCCGCAAATACGACGCGAGCGGGACGATCGTTTGGACCCGCCAGTTCGGCACGTCCGCGGCCGATCAAGCCAACGCGGTGGCGGTGGATGCGACCGGCGTATACGTCGCCGGCGACACCACCGGCACTTTTGCAGGGCAAACCAAGGCCGGAGGCCTCTGGGACGAGTTCGCGGCGAAGTACGACCTGGATGGCGTTCAGAAGTGGGTCCGCCAGTTCGGAACCAACCGCGAGGATGCCGCGTCTGGCGTGGCCATAGACGCAACCGGCGCCTTTTTCGTGGGCTTTAGCGATGCCGCGGCCCTACCCGGCCAAACAGCTCTCGGAGGAAATGATTCCTGGGTTCGGCGCTACGACCCGGACGGCAACGTGATTTCAACGCTTCAGTTCGGTACGGCCAACAACGATGAAGCCTACGCCGCGGCGGCCAACAGCACGGGAATCTACATCGCCGGCTACGCTGCTAACACCTTTCCCGGTCAAACAAACGTCGGGGGTGTCGATGGCTACGTGCTGAGGATTCCGCCTCCGCCCAACGTCACCGTGGGCGGCGTCGTCAACAACGGGAGTTACCTTCAGCATCCGGCGCCGGTCGCGCCAGGCTCGATCGCCGCCGTTTTCGGAACCAATCTAAACGACGGCACGGTCGTACTGTCTTCGGCCCTCGACGGCAACGGCAAGGTCGTGACCTCGCTTGGCGGCAGCAGCGCGACAGTCAACGGCGTCGCAGCGCCGATGTTCTACTCGACCACCGGTCAGATCGGCATCCAGATTCCCTTTGAAGTCTCCGGCTCGGTTTCGGCGACCATCGTGGTCACGTCCAAAGGCCAAACGAGCATCCCTAGGTCGTTCAATATTGAGCCGACGGCGCCGGGCATTTTCACGGCCAATCAGGAAGGAAGCGGCATTGCCGCCATTCTTCATGAGAACGGAGTGACTCCGGTGACGGCGCAGAATCCCGCCCACCCCAATGAGATCGTCATCATGTACGTGACGGGACTTGGCGTCTTGACGCCGCCGCTTGCGACCGGCGCCGGATGCTGAAGGTAACTCCCGTTGTTGACGACGCCGCCCACGG